>JBDTQN010000258.1:0-3929 GCA_039932215.1 Pseudolysinimonas sp.
GCATCGCCACCGAAGAGGACGAGGCGGTGCTCGGGGAGTCGTCGATCGCCGCCCCGGTCGTCGATCGGAGCGGCGCGGTCATCGCCGCCGTCGCGATCGTGCTGCCGAGTTCGGAATGGCCGCCCGAAGACAACGTGCTGAACGACCTGCGCGAGACCGCGCGCAACATCTCGCGCGAGCTCGGCGCGGCCGCCTGGCCGCCCGCGCGCACCGGAGGCTAGGTCAGCTCCTGGGTCGCTGCCTCGCCGGCGGCGGTCACGCGCTGGATGAACTCGGCAAGCAGCTCGAGTTGCGCCGCGTCGTAGTCCTCGGCCAGCGCGTCGAGCCGGGAATTCATGCCCGCGAAATGCCCGAACAACTCGGCGTTGCGGGTCTTCGCATCGCGCAGGAGCACCGCGCGCCGGTCTTCCGGGTCGCGTTCGCGGCTGATCCAGCCACCCTTCTCCAGGCGGTCCAGGATGCCGGTGAGAGTCGCGGGGTGCAGCCCCGTGCGGCGGGCCAGGGCTGAGGGTGACAGAGGACCGTGTCGCACGATCAGGTCGAGGCAGTCGAGCTCGACGTCCTTCAGGTCGGCGCGTGCTCCGACTCGGCGGTTGTACAGCGACATCTGCACGTTCAGTTCGCGCATCGCGGTCTTGACCGCGGCCGCCGCGCGTCGTCGGTCGCGGGCGTCATCGCTTGATTGTACGGAATTCATAGTATATGTTTCTCGTATTGTATGAGTTGGTGACATCAGCGTAGCGAGGAACACATGGACATCGTCATCTTCGGGGCCAACGGACCCACAGGTCGGCTGCTGACCCAGCGCGCACTCGATGCCGGCCACCGCACCACCGCCCTGACGCGTCGTCCCGCCGAATTCCCGCTCTCTCACGCATCACTGCGCGTCGTGGGCGGCGACGCACTCGACCCCAAGGTCGTGGATGCTGTCGTCGCCGACCAGCACGTCGCGCTGTCCGCGCTCGGGGTGCCCTACGGCCGCACGGCGGTGACCGTCTATTCAGAAGGTGCCCGCAACATCCTGAGCGCGATGGAGCGGCACCGGGTGCGCCGGTTCGCGGGGGTCACCTCGAGTGCGACCGAGCCGAACCCGCGGCCGCAGGGCGGGTTCTTCTTCGAGAAAGTGCTGCAGCCGTTCGTGATCGGCGTGCTCGGTCGCACCGTCTACGCCGACATGCGGAGGATGGAGGCGCTGGTGCGCGAGAGCTCCGTCGACTGGACGATCGTGCGGCCGTCGGGGCTGTTCAACGCCGAGACGATCAGCGAGTACCGCACCGGTGAGGGCCACGTCGACGGGACCTTCACCGCCCGCGTCGATCTCGCAGACCTGCTGCTGCGACAGGCGACCGACGACACGTGGGTGCGCAAGTTTGTCGCGATCGCCACCACCGAAAACACCCCGACGATGATGCAGATGCTGCGCAGTGAGGCCGTCGGATCCCGATGACCTAGGGTCGCCTCATGTCACAGCGGGTGCGGGTGCGAGAGATCGGTCGGGTCGCGCTCGGCGTATTCCTGATCGGGGCGGGGCTGCTGCACCTCACGCTGTGGCGTCAGGCGTTTCAGGCGCAGGTGCCGCCGTGGGTGCCGCTCGAGAAAGACTTCGTGGTGCTCGCATCGGGCGTCGTCGAGATCGTGCTCGGGGTGGCCATCATCGTGCTGCGTGGGCGGCTGCGCCTCGCGATCGGGTGGATCGTCGGCGCCTACTTCGTCGCGATCTTCCCCGGCAACATCTCTCAGCTGGTCGAGTCGATCGAGACGCAGGGTGTCGAGGGCAGCGTGCAGTGGATCGTGCGGCTGTTCTTCCAGCCGTTGCTCGTCGCCTGGGCGCTGTGGTCGACCGGAGCCTTCAAGGCTGCGGTCGCCTGGATCAGAGCCCGGCGATGATCTCCCGCATCAATTCGGCCGTCTCGGACGGCGTCTTGCCGACCTTGACGCCCGCGGCCTCCAGAGCCTCTTTCTTCGCCTGAGCGGTACCGGCCGAGCCGGACACGATCGCGCCGGCGTGACCCATGGTCTTGCCCTCGGGAGCCGTGAAGCCGGCGACATAGCCGACGACCGGCTTGGTGACGTTCGCCTTGATGAAGTCGGCCGCACGCTCTTCGGCGTCGCCGCCGATCTCGCCGATCATCACGATCGCCTTCGTGTCGGGGTCGTCCTGGAAGGCACGCAGTGCATCGATGTGCGTCGTGCCCACGATCGGGTCGCCGCCGATGCCGATGGCGGTCGAGAAGCCCAGATCGCGCAGCTCGTACATCATCTGGTACGTCAGAGTGCCGGATTTCGACACGAGCCCGATCGGACCTTTGCCGGTGATGTTGTTCGGCGTGATGCCGACCAGCGACTCGCCGGGCGTGATGATGCCGGGGCAGTTCGGGCCGATGATGCGCGTGGTGCCCTTCGCCTTCGCGTAGGCCCATGCCTCCGCCGTGTCTTGCACCGGGATGCCCTCGGTGATCACGACGAGCAGCGGGATCTCGGCGTCGATTGCCTCGATCATCGCGTCTTTGGCGAAAGCCGGGGGCACGAAGATGATCGACGCGTCGGCGCCCGTCTCAGCGATCGCCTCGGCGACCGTGCCGAACACGGGAAGGCTGACGCCGCCGTCGTGCTCGACCGTCGTGCCGGCTTTGCGCGCGTTGACGCCGCCGACGACCTGGGTGCCCGCCTTGAGCATTAGAGCGGTGTGCTTGGTGCCCTCGCCGCCGGTGATGCCCTGGACGATGACCTTGTTGTTCTTGTTGAGGAAGATCGACATGCTGCGTGCCCCTACTTCGATGCCAGTTCGGCGGCCTTGTCGGCGCCTTCGTCCATGGTGCTCGCGAGCGTGACGAGCGGGTGGTTGGCCGCAGTCAGAATGGCGCGCCCCTCATCCACCTTGTTGCCATCGAGACGCACGACGAGCGGCTTGCTCGCCGCGTCGCCCAGCTTCTCGAGCGCCCCGACAATGCCGTTCGCGACCGCGTCACACGAGGTGATGCCGCCGAAGACGTTCACGAACACGCTCTTGACCTGCTCGTCACCGAGGATGACATCGAGGCCCGCGGCCATCACCTCGGCCGACGCGCCGCCGCCGATGTCGAGGAAGTTGGCCGGCTTCACGCCGCCGTGCTTCTCGCCGGCGTACGCGACGACATCGAGCGTGCTCATGACGAGCCCCGCGCCGTTGCCGATGATGCCGACCTCGCCGTCGAGCTTCACGTAGTTGAGGTCGTTGGCCTTCGCCTTCGCCTCGAGCGGGTCGGCCGCGGCCTTGTCTTCGAGGGCCTCGTGCTCGGGGTGCCGGAACTCGGCGTTGTCGTCGAAGGTGACCTTGCCATCCAGCGCGATGATCTCGCCGGCGCCGCTCAGGATCAGCGGGTTCACCTCGACGAGCGTCGCGTCTTCGCCCGTGTAGACCTCGTACAGCTTCACGAAGACGGGGGCGACCTTGTCGACGATGTCGGCCGGGAACTTGCCCGCGACCGCGATCTCTTTCGCCTTCTCGAGCGTGATGCCGACCGCCGGGTCGACCTCGATGCGCGCGAGCGCCTCGGGCTTTTCGACGGCAAGGATCTCGATTTCGACGCCACCCTCGAAGCTGGCGAGGCTCAGGTACGAGCGGTTGGCGCGGTCGAGCAGCACCGAGAAGTAGTACTCCTGCGCGATGTCGGCCCCGGCGGCGACCATGACGCGCTTGACGACGTGGCCCTTGATGTCGAGACCGAGGATCGCTTCGGCGGCGGCCTCCGCCTCATCCGGCGTCTTGGCGACCTTGACGCCGCCCGCCTTACCGCGCCCGCCGGTCTTCACCTGCGCTTTGACGACGGTGACGCCGCCCAGCTTCTCGGCCGCGGCGCGTGCCTCGGCGGGGGTGTCGGCGACAATGCCCGCGAGCACGGGAACGCCGTACTTCTCGAACAGATCGCGGGCCTGATATTCGAAGAGAT
>JBDTQN010000259.1:0-3925 GCA_039932215.1 Pseudolysinimonas sp.
GCGAAACGCGGGTAGCGCGTCGACAGCTCCGCGGCATCCTGAAAATGGATCTTGCCCCAGTGCGGCCGTCCGTCGTACGAGCGCAGCAACTGATCGACGGCCCGGAAGTACGGCAGATGATCGTCGCGGAAGTACTTGTGCACCGCGATGTAGGCCGACTCGCGCTGGTACGCCGTCGACAGCCAGTTGTCGTCGGGCGCCGCGACGCGCACCTCGACGGGGAACGAGATGTTCCAGCCCTTGCGCTCGACGAGCCCGCGCAGGTCACGCAGCGCCTGGGCGAGCGCGGGGCGCGGGATCGCGTACTCCAGCTCACGGAACCGCACGTTGCGCGGTGCCGTGAACACCTCGTACGAGCGATCGACGTACTCCCGGTCGCCGTAGACCCGCGTCGCCAGCCGGTTGAGCGGCTGGGTCGTGCGCGGCAGCAGGGTGCCGAGCCCGGACTTCATCGCGAGCACCACATTCGACATCAGCGTCTCTTCGACCCAGTTCGCGAACGGGCCGACCTTCGCCAGCTCGGCGTCGGCCGGCAGCCGGGTGTTGTTCTTCGTCATCACCGCGTCGGTGTGCGGCCACCAGTAGAACTCGAAGTGGTCGCTCTCGACCGCACGCTGCTCGAAGCTGTCGAGCACCTCGTCGAACGGCTCCGGATGCTCGATCGCCTTGAGCAGAAAGCTGGGGACGCACTGCAGGGTGATCTCAACCGCGATGCCGAGGGCGCCGAGGCCGAGGCGCACGGCGGGCAGGAGCTCGGCGTTCTCGGTCTCGCTCACGCTCAGCAGCTCGCCGCTGGCCGTCACCAGCTTCATCGCCACGATCTGCGCCGCGAGACCGCGGAAGCGCGCCCCCGTGCCGTGGGTGCCGGTGCTCGTCGCGCCGGCGATGGTCTGCCGGTCGATGTCGCCCATGTTCTCGAGCGCGAGGCCGAGCGGGTCGAGCAGGGCGGGGAGCTCGTGCAGGTGGGTGCCGGCACCGAGCGTGACGCGGCCCGTCGCCGTATCCGAGTCGAGGAGGCCCGCGATACCGCTCACGTCGACCAGCACCCCGATCGTCGCCCCGATGTCGGTGAAGCTGTGGCCGGCGCCGATCGCCTTGATCGTGAGGCCCCGCTCTCGGGCGGCACGCACGACCGCCTGCAGCTCGTCGACCGAGGTCGGCCGGGCGCGGAACGCCGGCGTGCTCGATTCGGCGCGGCTCCAGTTCTGCCAGGGGGTGACGGGATCGACGAGCGTCACAGGCTCTGCCCACTCACAGGAACGCCTTGCCTTCGCCGCGGTAGGTCGGCAGCTCGGCGACGACCTTGCCGTCGCGGACGACGGCGAACGCGTTCAGGTGCTCGCTCGCCTCGCCCGCCTTCGTGTGGCGCAACCAGACGCGATCCCCGATCTGCATGGTGCGGGCGGCCGCGCCGGTGACCGGCGTCTGCACCTCGCCCGCGCCCTCGCGCGGCAGCATCTTCAGGCCGCGGGGCCAGGCGAGCTGGGGCAGGCGGTCGGGCTGCGACGGCCCGGATGCGATCCAGCCTCCCCCGAGCAGGGTCGCGATGTCGGGGGTGGGGCGGCGCACCACGCTGAGCGCGAAGGCGGCCGCCGGGGCCGGGCTGAACTGCCAGTAACCGTCGAACAGGTGCGGGCCGAACAGACCCGATCCGGCGGCGATCTCGGTGACGCTCGGGTCGGCGTGGGTCGACTCCAGCGAGCCCGTGCCGCCGCCGTTCACGAACTCCAGATCGGCGATCTCGCGGACGGAGGCCACCGCGGCGCCGCGGCGTTCGGCGAGCTCGCGCGTGGACGCGCGCTGCATCGCCATCACCACGGGCTTGCCCTTGTTCGTCACCCCGGCGATCTGCGCCTCGTAGCCCATCATCCCGACCAGGGTGAAGCCGGGGCGGGCGACGATCACCTCGGCCAGGGCGCGCGCCTGCTGCGGGGTGTGCACGGGGCTGCGGCGCACGCCGAGGTGGCCGAGCACCGGAGCATCGAACGAGGCGTCGAGTTCGAGGCAGACCCGGATCGAGCGGTGACCCGGCGCCGCCGCGTCGATCAGATCGAGCTGGGCGACATCGTCGATCATGACCGTGACGCGAGAGGCCAGGGTCTCGTCGGCACCGAGCCGCGCCAGCGCCGCGCGGTCGGCGCTCGGGTAGCCGACCACGACATCCTGAATGCCGGTCTCGGCCAGCCACAACGCCTCGGGAAGCGTGTAGGCCAGTACCCCGTGGTAACCGGGGAGGGCGAGCACGGCATCGAGCACGCCGCGGACCCGGATCGATTTGCTGGCCACCCGGATCGGGGTGCCCTGCGCGCGCTCGAGCATGCTGTGAGTGTTGGCGGCGAGGGCGTCCGCGTCGATCGCGCCGAGCGGGGTGTCGAGCGCGGCGGTCGCCGCGGTCAGGGATCCCCAGTACGCCGCCGGGTCGTCGCGCCAGGGCGCCGACCCGGGGCGAGCCAGGGAGAGAACTGCTGTGCTCACTGCACCGACCGAACGGGCGCCACGGTGGCGGCGCCCATGATCGCCGCGAGCCCCGACAGCAGGAACAGGCCGACGAACCCGCCCAGTGAGACGACGACGAAGGCGCCGATCAGGGGGGCGACCGCCTGCGGCACAGCCGACGCGATGTTCATGATGCCGAGATCCTTGCCGCGGTCGGCAGGATCGGGCAGCACCTGGGTGGCGAGCGCCTGGTCGACCGCGAGGAAGCAGCCGTACCCGAGCCCGAGCAGCGCACCCGCAACCATGGCAGCCGGAAAGCTCGGCACCAGCGCGAGCAGCAGCGCCGCCACCGCCTGCAGAATCGCCGCGAACGTGACGAAGGGCTTGCGGCGTCCCCAGCTGTCGCTGAGGCGACCGAGCACCAGCGCCGCGAAGATCACGAAGACCATGTAGACCAGCGTCAGCAAGATGAGATCGCCCTCGGGGTCGTCGACCTTCAGCCCGAAGGCGAGGAAGTAGAACAACAACGTCGTGCCGAGCGCGTTGCCGATGTTGATCAGGATGCGGCTGGTGAGCACCCAGGCGAAGTCCGGGTACTTGCGGGGCGACACCCACATACCGGCGAGCACGCCGCGCGCCGACAACTTGGGACGCTGCTCTCGGCTGAGCACGGCATCCGGAACCGTGATCAGGAACGGGATCACCAGGATCAGCAGCAGCACAGCGAGCGCGATGTAGCCGAGCACCTGGCTAGTGATCACGAACGTCACCAGCACCAGACCGAGGATGGTGCCGATCGCCTGCGGGGCCGAGATCCAGCCCGAGACGAATCCGCGCTGCGCCACCGGCACCTGGTCAGAGATCGTCGCGGTCAGCGCCGCCGTCAGCACGCAGAAGCCGGTGAGCGCGAGCGACCACCAGATGCCGAGCCCCACGAACGAGGTCTGCAGACCCAGGATGGCGAGCGAGATCGCGAAGAGCAGGGCGCCCCCCGCGATCCAGGGGCGGCGTCGTCCGAAGCGCGAGGTGGTGCGGTCAGAGAGCGCGCCGGTGAGCGGATAGGCGATCACGGCGCACGCACCGGCGATGCCCGAGATGATGCCGAACGCGACCACCGACTCGAGCCAGTCGGCGGCGTCGCCGCCACGCACCGCATCCACCTGCACCGGAAGCAGCAACTGCACCGGGGCGAGCTGCGCCATCCAGATGCCGAGCCACGCGGCGGCGAAGGCGGCGATCCAGCCGCCGGTGACCGCTTTGCGCGGTTCAGCGAAAGGCTGCGGCGCGGCACTCGCTGCCGGGGTCGCGGCGGGCGCGCTCACGCGGCCACCTCCTGGCGGGCGAAGATCGCGATGGCGTCGGCGGCGTGGTCGATCGCTCGACCCGCCGCCTGGTCGTCGCGGTCGGCGAGCCAGGCGAGCGTGAGCCCGTCGGTGAGGGTGACCAGCAGTCGTGCGAGATCGGGCACGGGAATGCTCCATTCGATGTG
>JBDTQN010000260.1:0-3899 GCA_039932215.1 Pseudolysinimonas sp.
TTCCCGCGGCGGTCAGTTCTTCGCGGATGCGGTCTGCAGCCCCGAAATCTTTGGCGTCGCGTGCTCGGGCGCGGTCGTCGAGCAGGCGCTGCACGAGCGCTCCGAGGGCGGCCTCGGCCGCGCCCCCGCCGGACTGTACCCATGCGGGGTCGTGCGGGTTCACCCCGAGCACCCCCGTCATCGCGAGCACCTCTTCGCGCAGGCGCGCGGCGGCCGTCAGGTCACCGGCGTCGAGCGCGACATTGCCCGCGCGCACGGCGTCATGCAGAACGGCGAGCGCCTGCGGTACACCCAGGTCGTCATCCATCGCCGCGGCGAACGCGTCGGGGATGACGCCGGGCACCGCTCCGGGCGCGCCTTCGAGCGCCTTCGACGCGCGATCGAGAAAACCCTCGATGCGCGAGAACGCCGCCTCGGCCTCGGCCAGCGCACCGGGGTGGAAGTCCATGTTCGACCGGTAGTGCGCGCTCGCGAGGTAGTAGCGCACGACGACCGCCCGTGCATCGGCGAGCAGCTCGCTCGCGTAGACCGAGTTGCCCAGCGACTTCGACATCTTCTGGCCCTCGATGTTCACCAGGCCGTTGTGCACCCAGTACGTCGCGAACGCGTCGCCCGCGGCGGTCGACTGGGCCAGCTCGTTCTCGTGATGCGGGAAGCGCAGGTCGAGACCCCCGCCATGGATGTCGAAGGCCGGTCCCAGATAGCGCTTCGACATGGCAGAGCACTCGATGTGCCATCCCGGACGCCCCGCCCCCCACGGAGAAACCCATGACGCCGACTCCGGCTCGCCGGCCTTCGTCCCCTTCCACAGGGCGAAGTCCCGCGGATCGCGTTTGCCGCGCGTGGCCGCGTCGGGCGAGTCAGCCATGTCTTCGAGCTTCTGATTGGTCAGCTCGCCGTACGTGCCCCAGGAGTTCACGTCGAAGTAGACGTCGCCCGAGCCGTCTTCGGCTGCGTACGCGTGGCCGGCCTCGATGAGTGAGGCGATGAGGTCTTGCATCTGCGGCACACTCGCGGTCGCGCGCGGCTCGTAGGTGGGCGGCAGCATTCCGAGCGCGTTGTAGCCGGCCGTGAACTCGAGCTCGATGCGGTAGGCGAGAGCCCACCATTCTTCGGTGGCCGAGCCTGTCGAGGCCGCCAGAATCTTGTCGTCGATGTCGGTGACGTTGCGCACGAACGTGACGTCGTACCCGCGATGGCTGAGCCAGCGGCGCCAGAGGTCGTAGGCGAGAGCGCTGCGCAGGTGACCGATGTGGGGCGAGGACTGCACGGTGGGACCGCAGACGTACATCCCGACCTTGCCAGGCTGCAGCGGCTCGAAGTCGCGCAGCGCCTGAGCGCGGGTGTCGTAGAGGCGGACGGTCACCTGTCGAGTTTAGAGGGGCACGGTTGACGAGGACGCGGGGTGGTGACGGAGGGGGTGCGATGCTGGGGCGGTGGCGATCCGACCGTTCCGCATCGACCTCGGCGACGAGGTGCTCGACGACCTGCGCACGCGGCTGGCCCGCACGAGGTTCACGACCCCGTCCGACTCGGAACCGGGCAGAGCAGGATTCGACCCCTCCCGGCTGCGCGAACTCGTGGACCAGTGGGCCGGGGGCTTCGACTGGCGGGGGCATGAGGCGCGGCTGAACGCCTACCCCCAGTTCGTCACGACCGGCCCGCACCCGCTGCACTTCGTCCACGCGCGTGCGCCGCAGCCATCGGGCGTGCCGATTCTGTTGGCCCACGGCTGGCCCAGCTCGTTCGCCGAGATGCTGCCGCTGCTCGACCGGCTGGTCGCGGCGGGGCATGACGTGGTGGTTCCGAGCCTGCCCGGATTCCTGTTCAGTGCCCTACAGTCCGGGCCGTGGACGCGCAGCGGCACCGCGAATGCCTTCCACGAACTCATGACCGGCGAACTCGGCTACGCGCGATACGGCGCGTTCGGCGGCGATATCGGTGGGACGGTCGCGGCCTGGCTGGGCGCCGCCCACCCCGAGAACGTGGTCGCCATCCACATGATCCATCCCCCCTTCCCGTCCTCCTTCGACGAACCACCGCTCACCCCCGAGGAGCAGGCCTTCCTCGATGCCGAGGAGGCGTTCGACGCGACCGACGGCGGCTACAGCGCGATCATGATCACGCGCCCCGACACCATTGCCGCGGCGCTGCTCGACTCCCCCGCCGGCCTGCTGGCCTGGATCGCCGACAAGTGGCGCGACTGGAGCGACTGTTACGGCGACCTGCGCACCCGTCTCCCCGACGACGACCTGCTCGTGCTCGCCACCCTGTACTGGGCGACGAGCAGCATCGGCACCGCCTCGCGGCAGTACTACGACTTCTCCCACAACCCGGCGAGGCCGCTCATCGAGGTGCCGTCCGCGTTCACGCTGAGCAGCGAACCGGGCACGGTCGGATTCCCGCGGTCGATCGCCGAGCGCGCATGCGCCGACATCGTGCACTGGAACGAGCCGGGCCGAGGCGGGCACTTTCTCGCCTGGGAAGAGCCCGACCTGATGGCGGCCGAGCTGACGCAGACCTTCGCCGGGCGCGCCTAGCTGGTCAGCAGCGCGGTCGCGATGGCGGTGAGCCCGTCGCCCCGACCCGTGAAGCCGAGCCCGTCGGTGGTCGTCGCGGACACGCTGACCGGGGCACCGACCAGGGATGTCAGGTGGTTCTCGACCTCATCGCGGCGCGGAGCCACGCGCGGGCGGGTGCCGATGACCTGCACCGCAACGTTGCCGACCACGTAGCCCGAGCCGGTGACGAGTGCCAGCGTCTCGCGCAGAAACACATCGCTGCGGGCGTCGGCGAACCGCTTGTCAGAGACCCCGAACCGGGTTCCCATGTCGCCCAGACCCGCGGCCGAGAGCAGGGCATCGCAGATCGCGTGGATGACGGCGTCGCCATCGCTGTGCCCCGCCAGTCCCGGCTCGTCGGGCCAGTACACGCCACCGAGCCAGAGCGGCGCGGAGTCGTCGTAGGCGTGCACATCGACCCCGATGCCGGTGCGGATGCGACTGCTGACCCCGAGCACATTCTCGGCGCGCCGCAGGTCCCAGGGTGTCGTGATCTTGAACGCACGGGCTTCGCCCTCGACGATCGTGACGGCCCCGCCGGCATCTTGGAACAGCGCCGCGTCGTCGGTGAATTCGCTGCGCGCGGCGGCGTACGCGGCAACCAGCTCAGCCCGCGGAAAGCCCTGCGGCGTCTGCACGTGCACGAGGTCGCGACGGTCGACCGTGTCGACGACCTTCTCGCCGCGGCCGTCGTCGTCGATTTCGACGCGTTTGATCGTGTCGCTCACCGGCAGCGCGGGGATCACGCCGCCGCCGGAGCGCACCGCCGAGATGACCCGGTCGAACAAGGCACCGGGCGTGAGCGCGCGAGCGGCGTCGTGCACGAGCACCACGGTGACATCGTCATCGAGTGCCGCGAGCCCTGCCGCGACGGACGCCTGACGGGTGTCTCCCCCGGCAACCACCGAGATGGATGCCGCGGCGGGCCCCGCGGCCCGGCGCGCAATCGTCGACGCGAGCGTCAGCTTCGCGCGCGGCGCCACGACGATGACCTGCGCGGGCTCGACGGAGTCGAACACGCCGTTGAGCGCATGCTCGAGGATCGGCATGCCGCGCAGATCGACGAATGCCTTCGGATCGGCGTGACCGAGCCGGCTACCGCTTCCGGCAGCCACCACGATGACGGCGACTGCGGCGGTCAGGAAGCCAGAACCTCGTCGAGGACGGTCGAGGCCTTCTCTTCGTCGGTCTTCTCGGCGAGCGCGAGCTCGCTGATCAGGATCTGACGAGCCTTGGCCAGCATGCGCTTCTCGCCGGCCGACAGACCGCGGTCCTGGTCGCGACGCCACAGGTCGCGAACGACCTCGGAGACCTTGATGACGTCGCCGGAGGCGAGCT
>JBDTQN010000261.1:0-3895 GCA_039932215.1 Pseudolysinimonas sp.
CTCGAGCGAGAGTAGCGGGTCGGCCTCGGCGAAGGCGGCGGCCTCGACGGGGGCGAAACCGGAGCCGTCGGCTTCGGGCTCCAAGCGCTCACGCTCACGGCGCTCGCGGCGGGTCATTCCGTCGTCGGAGAGGTCCCAGGCGCCGGTCGAGGTGTCTTCGATGTCATCGTCGTCCGCGTACGCCAGAAGCGGTGCGGTCGTGGTCACCGTCTCTTGCGCGACCATCGGCTGGCGCGCGTCGGAGGTGTGCTCGGTCCACGCGTGGTTGTCCCACCAGCGAAGCTGCGGCAGTCCGAGCGGATCGGGGTACCACCCGGCGGGTACACGCACGTCATCGTCAGCCAAGACGCACGCTCCTCAGATAGATGTCCCCCGACGCATACTGCGCCTTGCCGAAATAGTACGGGAGAGGGGGAGTCTTAGGTAAGAGTTGACACTTACCCCATAGAGAGGGGCACCAGACTGGGGAGATGCTCCCCGATCGGCTCCCGTCTCCCTGGGATCCCGACGGGTTCGTGGGCGCGTTCGACGACTGGGTGCGGGAGTCCGGCATCCGGCTCTACCCCGCCCAGGAGGAGGCCGTGCTCGAGCTGGTTCTGGGGCGCCACCTGGTGCTCAGCACGCCGACGGGAACGGGCAAGTCCCTCGTCGCGGTTGCCGCCCATGCGGCCGCCCTCGCCCAGGGTCAGCGCAGCTGGTACACGGCACCGATCAAGGCTCTGGTGAGCGAGAAGTTCTTCGCCCTGGTCGAAACGTTCGGCGCGGCCAACGTGGGCATGGTAACTGGCGACTCGAGCGTCAACCCCGACGCCCCGATCATCTGCTGCACGGCCGAGATCCTGGCCAACCTGGCTCTGCGCGAGGGACCTGCCACGCAGGCCGACGTCGTCGTCATGGACGAGTTCCACTTCTACTCCGACCCCGAGCGCGGCTGGGCGTGGCAGGTTCCGCTGCTCCTGCTGCCCGACACCCAGTTCGTGCTCATGTCGGCCACTCTGGGCGACCTGACCGCCATTGCCTCCGACCTCGAACGCCGCACCGGACGCGAAGTCGCCCAGGTCACCGGCGTCGAGCGTCCCGTGCCGCTGCACTACCGCTATGTCATGACGCCCGTGCACGAGACCGTCGAGCAGCTTCTGGATGACGGGCTCGCCCCCGTCTACATCGTGCACTTCTCGCAGGCGGCGGCCGTCGAGCGCGCGCAGGCCCTGTCGAGCGCGCGGGTGGCGACGCGTGAGCAACGGGATGCCATCGCCGACGCGATCGGCGGGTTCCGGTTCTCGGCGGGGTTCGGGGCGACCCTTTCGCGCCTGGTCCGCGCCGGAATCGGGGTACACCACGCCGGCATGCTGCCGAAGTATCGCCGCCTCGTCGAGACGCTGGCGCAGCGCGGGCTGCTGCGGGTGATCTGCGGCACCGACACCCTCGGCGTCGGCATCAACGTGCCGATCCGCACCGTGCTGCTCACCGCGCTCACCAAGTACGACGGCACGCGCATGCGGCAGCTCAGCGCGCGCGAGTTCCACCAGGTGGTCGGGCGAGCCGGTCGTGCGGGTTTCGACACGGCGGGGGAGGTCGTCGCCGAGGGCCCCGAACACGAGATCGAGAACGCGCGCGGCGAGGCCAAGGCGGGCGTCGACCCGAAGGCGCGTAAGAAGCTGGTGAAGAAGCGAGCGCCCGAGGGCTTCGTCAACTGGGCAGAGGGCAGCTTCGAGCGCCTGATCGCCGCCGAGCCCGAGACCCTCACCTCGTCGATGCAGATCACCGCGGCGATGCTGATCAACGTGATCGGTCGCGAAGGCGGCGACCCGTTCCGCGACGTGCGCGCGCTGGTGTTCGACAATCACGAGCCGTGGCCTCGGCAGCTCGAACTCGCGCGGCGCGCGCTCGGCATCTACCGCACTCTGAAAGACGCCGGGGTGGTCGAGGTCGTCGATGGCACCCCGCGCCTCACCCTCGACCTGCAGCCGAACTTCGCGCTCAACCAGCCCTTGTCCCCGTTCGCGCTCGCCGCGTTCGAACTGCTCGACGAGACCGAGCCCACCTACTTCCTCGACATGATCTCGATCGTCGAGGCCACGCTCGACGATCCTCGCCAGGTGCTCAGCCAGCAGCAGCACATTGCACGCGGCGAAGCGATCGGGCAGATGAAGGCCGACGGCATCGAGTACGACGAGCGCATGGAACTGCTCGAGCACGTCACCTGGCCGAAGCCGCTCGAAGAGCTGCTCGACCAAGCCTTCGAGACGTTCGCCACGAGCCAGCCCTGGGTGCGCGACTTCGCGCTGTCGCCCAAGAGCGTCGTGCGGGACCTCTACGAACGGGCGATGACGTTCTCGGAATACGTCGCGTTCTATCAGCTCGGTCGCAGCGAGGGGCTGGTGCTGCGCTACCTGTCTGACGCGTATCGCGCGGCACGGCAGACGATTCCGGATGACGCCAAGACCGACGAGCTGCGTGATCTGATCGAGTGGCTGGGCGAGCTGGTGCGCCAGGTCGACTCGTCGCTCGTCGACGAGTGGGAGGCCCTGAGCAATCCGATCGACGATCCCGAGGCGCCGATCGTGCCGCCGGCGCCGACCAGTGTCGTGACCAACCGGCGCGCGTTCCTCGTGCTCGTGCGCAACGAGCTGTGGCGGCGGGTGCGCCTCGCGGCGCTGCAGCGCGACGACGAGCTCGTCGCCCTCGACCCCGACGCGGGCTGGCCGGAGGCGCTCGACGCCTACTTCGACGAGCACGACGAGATCGGCACCGGACCCGATGCTCGAAGCGCGGTCCGCATCCTCATCGACGAAGAGCCAGAAGTCTGGCGAGTGCGTCAGATCATCGACGACCCGGCCGGTGACCACGACTGGGGCATCCGCGCCGAGGTGGATCTGGCGGCGTCAGCGGACGAAGGTGTCGCCGTGGTTCGCGTGCTGGGCCTCGACCGGCTGTAGGTCGGGCTTCCAGTGCGCACGGCGCCGGGCGCGGTGCCGCGGAAGCGAGCGCGACTGCGGAGTCTGGGCGGCATCCGGAACCGGGGCGGAATGCGCGCCCAGGAAGGCCAGCTCGAGTTCGCGGTCGCTCATAGGTCGTCGTCGACCAACTCGGCCTGCAGCGCGCCGAACCGTGACATGGGCACGCGCATCGGCTCGATGTCGGCGTCGTGACGGGTGTGATGGATGGCGTCGATAAGCCAGGTGATCGCCGGCAGAACGCTGGCCAGCAGCGCGATCACGCCGACAACGGCGTACAGCACGGCGAGCGGAGGCAGCACCTCGTCGGCGCACGCGAGCGCGCGGACGCAGCCGTTGGCGTTCGAAATGGTCACGTCGACGGCAGCAAAACTGATGGCCGAAAGGATCACCGCGCAGAGCGCGAAGATCCCCAGCGCTCGAGGTGACTGCATGGTGTCAGGCTAGGCAGCGAGGCACGTCCTCCGTCATTCCCCATTCACGCGGCACCCCCATTGGGGCCATGATGCTGACATGGTTCCTGAGATCAACTGGTTGGCTGTTCTGCTCGCGACCGTGTCGAGCATGGTGGTGGGTGCGATCTGGTACGCGAAGCCCGTTTTCGGCAAGCGCTGGATGCGGCTCAGCGGCATCACAGATGCCGACACCCAGAAGGGCGCGGCCGTCGCCCTCATCGTCACCTTCGTCGTGAGCTTCTTCACCGCGGCCGTGCTGGCCGGCTCGGCGGCGATCGCGCAGCATTTCTACGAGGGCAACTTCTTGCTCAATGCGGTGCTGACCGCCGTCATCTTGTGGATCGGTTTCACCGCCTCACGCATGGTCACGCACGACCTGTTCGACCGGCGTCCGTCGTCGCTGACGGTGCTGAATCTGGCGCACGAACTGGTCACCGTCGTGGTGATGGGCCTGATCATCGGCGCGTTCGGATTTCCGGGTTA
>JBDTQN010000262.1:0-3885 GCA_039932215.1 Pseudolysinimonas sp.
GCAAGCGCAAGCTGCTCGAGAAGCAGAAAGAGGGCAAGAAGCGCATGAAGATGGTCGGGCGCGTCGAGGTCCCTCAAGAGGCGTTCATCGCCGCGCTCTCGGGCGACACCGAGAAGGCAAAAGAGAAGAAGTAGCCGTGGCGACCTGGGACGACGTGCGCGCACTCGCGCTCGCGCTGCCGGGCGTCGAGGACGGCGTGAGCCGAGGCACCGCGGTGTGGCGGTGCGGCAAGCTCGTCGTCTGGGATCGGCCGCTGCGCCAGCGCGATCGGGACGAACTCGGAGCGGCGGCTCCGGCCGGGCCGATCCTCGGGGCGGCGGTCGCCGACGAAGGAGAGAAGCGTGCGCTGGTCGCTGCCGAGCCAGACATCTTCTTCACGACCGAACATTTCCAGGGCTACGCCGCGGTGCTCATCCGGCTCGATCGCATCGACCGCGCCCGGCTGGCCGAGGTCGTCACCGACGCATGGCTGGCGGTCGCACCGAAGAAGCTGGTCGCCGAGTTCGACCCGCGCGCGTGAGACTGCTGCTCTTGGCGGGATTCGGGGCCCTCGGTCTCTTCCTCCTCATCCGTGGGATGTTCAGCTCGTCCGTCGCGGCGGTGCTGGTCGGCTGCGTTCTGCTGATGATCACCCTCGTTCTGGTGCTCAGTCGCATCCGGCTCGTCCGGCAGCTGAATCGCCTGGAGCTCGACGGCCCTCATCTCGCCGGGCAGACCGTCACATACCGCCCCGTCGGTGAGACGGTGGCCCCTGAATTCCATGCGCCGCCTGGGTTCCACGCGGTCGAGCGGCGTGCCTTCCTGGGTCACGGGCGCGACACCTTCGAGCGGGCGGCAGACCGCATCAGAAGGTGGGAGGTCAAGACCAGGGCCGGGTTCCGCGTCATCCGGGTCGGCGACCACGGTTCGTTCTTCTCCGATGGTCCGGTCGCGTCCATGGAGAACGCCGTCATCCGGTTCGGCCCCGTCCGCGAGACCGTGACCGTGGTGCGGGTGGTGGATGAGCCGCGCCGCCGCGGCTTCGCCTACGGGACCCTGCCCCGGCATCCACTTCGCGGCGAAGAGGCATTCCTGGCCGAGTGGCACGACGACGACCGGGTCGAGTTCGTCGTTCGCTCCATGTCGAAGCCTCGCGACCCGAGCGGCTGGCTCTGGTTTCCGTTGCTGCTGATCGCGCAGCAGTTCTTCCTCCGGCGCTACCTTCGCGCCCTCGTAGAATGAGAACCATGGATGCGGGCTCGCTCTGGCAGGTGCCCGTCACCTACGGCGCGGTGGGCGGCACCCAGGCCGCCGACCTGATGCAGTACCCGCCGAAGGGTTTCCGCCCGGTGGAGCGCCGCATCCGCATCGGGCACGGCCAAGCACGCTGGGAACACGCCTGGGTCGAGACCATGACCTGGGGCATCCAGAGGCGGTCCGGCATCCGGGTGAACGCACTCGAGGCACCCGCCGACGTGACCGCGGGCACCTATGTGCCCGTGGCGTTCGACGCCGATGGCACGCCGCTGCAGCCCGCCGGTGTCTCCGAGTCCGGTGAAGAGGTGTTCGGGCCGGACGGCAGCCCTCTCTTGCGGCCGGGCGACACCGCGATCATGCATGTGCCCCTGTTTCCGCCGCAGGTGCCGGCGCGCGTGGTCTACGTGATCGACGAGCCGTTGCGCAAAGGCTTCGCCTACGGCACGCTTCCCGGCCACCCCGAGACCGGCGAAGAAGCCTTCATCGTCGAGTTCCGCGACGACGACTCGGTGTGGCTGACCATCCGCGCGTTCTCGCGCCCGTCGAACTGGATCTTCTGGGTCGGCTACCCATTGGTGCGCCTGATGCAGGAGGTGTACACGGCTCGCTACGAGCGCGCGCTCAGCGGTCCGATCGAGGGTGAGAATCTTTAGACTGTCCGCGTGACCGACCCCACCCCGACCGTCCCGCCCGGCTGGTACCCCGATACCAGTGCTCCCGGCTGGCAGCGCTGGTGGGATGGCACGCAGTGGACCGAGCACGTGCATCCGCCGCAGTATCAGGCCGTCCCTTATCAGGTGATGGTGCCTGCCAAGGCTCCCGATGGCACGAAGCCAGGCACCATCTGGATCTGGTTGATCGTCCTGCTTCCGGTGCTCAACCTGATCTCGCTGTTCACCATCGACTGGGTCGACTACATCGACTCGTCGGTCGTCTCGAGCACCTACCCGACGACGCCGGTGGTCTACAGCTCGCCGGCGTATGTCATCTCGCAGATTCTCGGCTGGGTCATCTATGCCGTCACCGTGGTGTTCGCCGCACTCGACGTACGCGCGCTGAAGCGACGGGGTGTGCCACAGCCGTTCCACTGGGCGTTCGCGTTCCTGCCGACCCTCGTCTACGTGATCGGCCGCTCGGTTGTCGTCAAGCGGCGCACCGGCACCGGCTACGCGCCGATGTGGGTCTTCATCGGGATCACCGCCATTACGGTGATCGCGTTCATCGTGCTGATGGTGTTCGCGTTCCAATACATGTTCGCGTCGTTCCCGACGACCATTACCTGACGCTCGTCCCTGCGAGAATCGCAGGATGCCCTCCGCCCTCCCCATCGGCGACCCCGCGCCCGCCGACGGGCTGCTGCCGTCGACCGTCACCGAGGGCTGGGGCGAGCGCGCCTTCGGGGTGTACGTGCACGTGCCGTTCTGCCGGGTGCGCTGCGGCTACTGCGACTTCAATACGTACACCGCCGACGAGGTGCGCGGCGTGCGGCACAGCGACTACGCCGGGCAGGCGCTCGCCGAGATCGAACTGGCCGACCGCGTGCTCGCCGACACCGGTGCCGCCGGCCGTCCCGTGTCGACCGTGTTCTTCGGCGGCGGAACTCCCACCCTGCTGCCGGTCGCCGACCTCGCGCGTCTGCTCGCCGGCATCCGGAGCGCATGGGGTCTCGAACCGGACGCCGAGGTGACCACCGAGGCGAACCCCGATTCGGTCGATGAGCGCTCCCTCGCCGAGCTCGCTGAGGCCGGGTTCACTCGGGTGAGCTTCGGGATGCAGTCGGCGGTGCCTCATGTGCTGGCGACCCTTGAGCGCACGCACGATCCGGCGCGCATCCCGCTCGTCGTCGAGTGGGCTCGTGCCGCCGGGCTGCAGGTCAGCCTCGACCTGATCTATGGCACGCCGGGGGAGTCTGCCACCGACTGGCAGGCATCGCTCGACCTGGCGATCGCGCAGCGCCCCGACCACATCAGCGCGTATGCCCTCATCGTCGAGAGCGGCACGAAGCTGGCGCGGCAGATCTCGCGCGGTGAGGTGCCCGCCCCCGACGACGATCTCGCGGCCGACCTGTACGAGCAGGCCGACGCCACCCTGTCCGCGGCGGGATTCGAGTGGTACGAGGTCAGCAACTGGGCCACGGATGCCGCGCACCGGTCACGCCACAACCTCGCCTACTGGACGGGCGAGGACTGGTGGGGCGTCGGACCAGGAGCACACAGCCACGTCGGCGGGGTGCGCTGGTGGAACGTCAAGCACCCCGCCGCCTACGCCGAGCGCATCGCCGCCGGGGTCTCACCCGCCGCAGGGCGCGAGACCCTCGACGACGAGACCCGCCGCGTCGAACGGGTGCTACTCACCAGCCGCGTCGCCGATGGCCTCCCCGTCGCTGTGCTCGACGTCGCGGGTCGCGCGGCCGTCGCCGGCCTGATCGCCGATGAGCTCATCGACGGCCGGGCGGCGATCGGCGGGCGCGTCGTACTGACCCTGCGCGGCCGGCTGCTCGCCGACGCGGTGGTGCGTCGCCTGCTGCCCTAACGCAGGAAGCGGATCGCGACCGGGTAGGTGTACCACTCGCCGCGACTGGCCTTCATCGTCGAGATGATGCCGAAGACGATCATCAACACCGGCACAGCGAGCACGACCAGCAACCCG
>JBDTQN010000263.1:0-3846 GCA_039932215.1 Pseudolysinimonas sp.
GCACCGGCCTGATCGACTTCGCCGGTGGTACCGCGGTGCACATCAACGCCGGTGCCGCCGCTCTGGCTCTGGCGCTCGTCCTCGGACGTCGCGTCGGATTCCAGAAGGGCATGCACGTTCCGCACAACCCGCCGTTCGTGATGCTCGGTGCTGGCCTGCTGTGGTTCGGCTGGTTCGGCTTCAACGCGGGCTCCGAGCTCGCCGCCGACGGTACCGCCGCGATCGCGTTCGTGAACACCCTGATCGCCCCGGCCGCCGCTCTTCTGGGCTGGCTGGTCGTCGAGAAGATCCGCGACGGCAAGCCGACTTCGGTCGGTGCTGCTTCCGGTGCAGTCGCGGGTCTTGTCGCGATCACCCCGGCGTGTGGTTCGCTGACGCCCGGCTGGGCACTCGTGCTCGGCGCTCTCGCCGGAATCATCTGCGCCCTGGCGATCAACCTGAAGTTCAAGCTCGGGTTCGACGACTCGCTCGACGTGGTGGGTGTCCACCTGGTCGGCGGCCTCGTCGGAACGCTGTTCCTCGGCTTCTTCGCCAACGGCACCGGCCTCATCTTCAGCGGTAGCCCGGCTCAGCTGGCGGTTCAGGCGATCGCAGCGCTCAGCGTGATGGTCTACTCCTTCGTGCTGGCGTTCATCATCGGCTTCATCATCGAGAAGACGATCGGCTTCCGCGTGAAGAACGAAGACGAGATCGCCGGTATCGACCTGGTCGTGCACGGCGAAGAGGGCTACGTGCTCGCCGACGGCAAGGCGTAAACAACTGCATCGACGCGGGGCGTCGTCTCTCTGCCAACTCGGCAGGCGAGACGGCGCCCCGTATCGTGTGGGCTGATGAACCCGATCGTGGTGCTCGGCGTCGGCGCCGCACTGGTCGCCGCTGTGGCGGTGCTGGCCCTTGTGCGTCCCGTCTTGAGCGACCGGATGGCATGGCCGGCCCTGGGAGCGGCGGTCGGGACCGCGGTGATCGTCATCGCCGTCGGGCGTCTGCTCGGCGTCGCCTCGCTCGAGTTCCTGATCGGCATCTCGGCGCTTGCCCTCCCCGTGTTGCTCCTGCTCGAGGCGGCCGCCGTCGCGTCCGGGGCCGACGCCTTCGCGCGCTGGCTGCTCATGCTGTCGTGGGGGGTCGTCGTCTTCCCGGTCTCGGCGCTGCTTCCCCTGCTGCTCACGGCGGGATGCCTCGCGCCGGACTGCGGGTTCGAGGACTTCGGCGCGGCCCTGCCGTTGCTCGTCTCGTCATCGGCGTTCGTGCTGCTGGCCTGGCTGCCGTCGGGCGTGCACGAGCGCGCCCAGCTGGACCGGCCGTCGAACCGTCGTGCCGTCATCGCCGGAGCCGTGCTCTGGGCATCCACCGCCGTGTGGCTGGTGCACCTCGAGGGCGCGATCGACGAGTTCACCGTGCGCATCCTGATCTCGGCGATCGTGGGGCCGGCGGCCGGCGCCGTCGGCTGGCTGCTGGTCGACGTGCTGCGCAACACGCGCCGCACCACGGGGCGCTCGCTCATGCTCGGTCTCGTGGCCGGGATGGTCGTGATCCTGCCCGGGGCCGTGAGCGTCGGTCTGCCCTGGTCGCCGGTCGTCGGGGTGATGGGCGGGGGAGTGGCCGCACTTGTGTACCCGGCGCGCGGCAGTGGCTCCGGCGGGCTCGCGGCGCGGTGGGGGATCGCGATCCTGGCCGCCGCGGGCATCGGGTTTCTGGCGCCCGCGATCTCGGGTGACACGGTCGGGGTCATCTTCACGGCGCGCGCGGCCGTGCTCTTCGTGCCGCTCCTGGCCTTTTTCGGTGTCGCGGGCTTCTCGGTCGCGGTGTCGGCGCCGGTCTGGGTGCTCGTGCGGCGCCACGCTGCCCGTGAGCGCATTCCCGCGCAGATCGTGGTGGACGAATGACGCTGCGCCCGATCACACACGAGGCGCCGCCGCTTGAGGGCCGCGCGATTGCGAGCCAACGCTGGAGCGACCTGACTTTCTTGCATTGGAGGGTGGCATCCGAAGACGTCGCTCCGTTGCTGCCAGCTGGGATCGTGCCCGACGAGTTCGACGGCACCAGCTGGGTGGGGCTCATCCCGTTCCGGCTAGACCGGGCGACGCTGTTCGGCGGTCCGCCTGTGCCCTACTTCGGCAGCTTCATCGAGGTCAACGTGCGCCTGTACGGTGTCGACTTCTGGGGGCGCCGCGGCGTCGTCTTCGTCTCGCTCGAGGCGTCCCGGTTGGCAGCTGTGCTCGCGGCGCGGGCGTCGTTCTCACTGCCGTACTTCTGGTCCAGAACCCGGATGCAGCGGGAAGGTCGGCTGTTCGGCTACGACTCCCAGCGACACGGCGGCGGTCCGTCGAGCATGGTCCGCTCCCGCATGGGTGCGCCCATCCGATCCGGCCCGCTCGCCGACTTCCTCACCGCGCGGTGGGGACTGTTCACCCGCCGGGCAGGCAAGACGGTCTGGCTGCCGAACGAGCACGAGCCGTGGACGCTGCACGCCGCCGAGTTGCTCACGCTCGACGACGGGCTGCTCGAGGCGGCCGGGTTTGTCGGGCTGACGGGCCGGCCACCGGATTCGGTGCTGTACTCGCCGGGCGTGACGACGCGGTTCGGGAGGCCGTCGAAGGACCCGGTGTAGACGATGCGGGAGGGGTGGGCGATACCGGACTCGAACCGATGACCTCTTCCGTGTGAAGGAAGCGCGCTACCAACTGCGCCAATCGCCCGCGGCCTCCATCTTGCCACAGCCGCGGCTAGGGTCATCGCATGACGGATGCCCCCGGAGTGCCTGCCGCAGCGGCCGCCCCGTCCGCCCCGTGGACGGGCAGCGTCATCGCCGCGCTGGTGCTGGCGATCACCCTGACCGTCGCGCTGCTCGCGCTGAAGACTCTCGCCGCGCTGTGGGCGTTTCCTCAGAACGGGGAGGACTATTCGCTGCCGGCGACGGCGCTGGGCGTCGTGCTCGGGCTGGGGATCGTCCCCGACATCCTGTTGGTCGTCTTCGGGCACCTGGCGCTGGCGCAGACCCGCGACGGTCGGCGCGGAGGACGGGTGATCGCGGCCATCTCGCTGGGCGTCGGGTACATGCACGTGCTTCTGTGGGTGAATCGCCTGGTCAACGCGGCCGTCGCGGCGACGGGCTTCGGATCGTTCACCGAGTTCGTGCCGAATCTGTTCTGGTGGGCATAACCCCTGCGTTAACCCTGTGAGTGGCCCCCGTACGGGTGACACGGGGGCCGGTGCGGACATAGCCTGACGAGGTGAGTACCCCCGACTCCGTCAGTTCTTCGTTCGCGGTTCCGCTCGTTCCGCGGTTGACCGTCGTGCCGCGGCCCCTGTCTCAGCGCGAGGTGCTGCGCACCACCCTCGAGCGGCTCGCGCCTTCGGTGCTGCTCGGCGCCGGGATGGTGATCATTCTCACGGTCGGCACTTTCTCGGCGAAGCTCGTGGCCGTCAACCTGAGCACCCTGATGTACGTCGACACGACCGAGTCGGCGCGGCTGCTCGGTTCGCTGTCGTTCATGTCGATCGCGACCATCGCGCTTGCCATCGCCGTGCTGCACCGTTCGCTGGCCGGCCTCCCGCTCACCGACAGGCTGAGCCGTCAGGTCGGTGTCGTCGCTCTCGCGGTCGCCTACCTCCATCTCTTGCTGTGGCTCAGCCGGTTCATCGCGGCGGCGATGACCTCGGTGTCGAGCGGCACGCTCTCGGCCTTCATGCCGAACGTCTTCTGGTGGGGCTGAGCACGCGTCGACACCCCGTCATATGGTTTGGCGAGGTCAGGAGAGTCGGCTAGAGTCGACTCCGCACCCGGTAACGGATGCATGCGGATGTGGCGCAGTGGTAGCGCATCACCTTGCCAAGGTGAGGGTCGCG
>JBDTQN010000264.1:0-3843 GCA_039932215.1 Pseudolysinimonas sp.
CGCACCGCCGGCAGCAGCGTGCGCTCGACGTCGTTCGCGTCGAGGTCGGCGCCGACGACGCCGATCATCTCCCCGTCGCGGAACGCGGGCATGGTCGAGGTCAGCGTGTAGTCGTCGGTGCACAGGTAGTCGACGTACGGCCCGGTGATGTGCCGCTCGTGCGTCGTCGCCGGCACCCGCCACCATTCCAGGGTCGTGTAGTCGCGAAAGCTCTCTGAATGTTCGTCTTCGACGGCGACGAGCCTGCGCAGTGTCGGTGCTGCCGGGCCGGTCACTCCGAACGTGTTCGCGTGGCCGAGCCACCAGGCGAGGTGCCAGGGGGCGTCGGGGATGAAGCCGGGTTGTGCGACGAATCCGGCGCCGATGATCAGAGCCCCGTCGCGGGTGAGGTCGGGCACGACCAGGGTCTCGACGAGCGCGTCGATTCCGGCGACGTCGATGTCTCCCGTCGCGACGAAGTCTTCGATCCGCTCGCGCCAGCCGTCGATGCGGGCGAACACGTTCTCGAACGTCGTGTCGATGACCGTCACGGCGTCGTCCTGCGTGCGGACGCTCATGTTGTCTCCTCGAGTTCGGCCTTCGTCTCCAGCAGCCAGTCGATCGCCCCGGCCACGTGCGCGGCGGTGCGCTCTCGCGCTGCCTCCGCATCACCGTCGGCGAGGGCGTCGAGCACCGCGGTGCGCGCGTCGAGACTGCGCCGACGATACTCCGGCTCACGCAGCCACAGCCAGAGCAGGGGTGCGAACTCGGACTGCAGCCGCAGCTCTTCACGCACCAGCCGGGCGGACTGCGAGAGCGCCGCGATCTCGAGCTGGAACATTCCCTGCCGTCGTCGCGCCGCCGTCTCGTCGTTGTCCGCGACGAGGGCGATGCCGCGCACCCGCTCAAGGTCGTCGTCGGTGGCGCGGTCGGCGGCCAGCATCGCGCACGAGCCGGCGATCGACGAATAGTAGGTGCCCATGTCGCGCAACTCGACCCGCGAGAGCGACCGCACCCGCGCATCCAGCACCGAGCGTGTTTTGTCGCGCCCCGCAGTGACGAACGAGCCGCCGTCGCGTCCGCGGCGGGTGTCGACGAGGCCCTTGTCGCGCAGCGCCTCGAGCGCTTCGAGCGCGGCGACCGTGGCGACGCCGAAGCGCTTCGCCATTTCGCTCTCGCTCGGCAGGCGCTCACCGTCGATGAGAAGGCCGAGGATGATGGCGTCGGTCAGGCGGCGCTCGACCAGTTCGGCGCGCCCGGCACCGTCGAGTGGCGCGAACACCACGGCGCCCGCGCTGGTGGAGGTCCTGATCGACTGCGGCATGTGACACGAACGTAACACCCGAGACTCTTGCATGACATCTGGTTCCATATGATTTGATTCAGGGGAGCAAGGAGGCTTGAGTGACAGAGGCACCGGCGATCCGGCTGCGAGGTCTGACGAAGTCGTTCGGCAACATCACGGCTGTCGACGCCCTCGACCTCGACATCATGCCCGGCGAGTTCTTCTCGATGCTCGGGCCATCCGGGTCTGGCAAGACGACCGTGCTGCGCCTCATCGCCGGCTTCGAGCAGCCGACCGCCGGCAGCATCGAGCTGTTCGGCGACGACGTCACCAAGCGGGCGCCGTTCGACCGCGACGTGAACACCGTCTTTCAGGACTACGCGCTGTTCCCGCACATGAACGTCGTCGAGAACGTGGCCTACGGCCTGCGAGTGCGGGGGATGGGTCGCACCGAACGCCGCAAGCGCGCGCTCGAGGCCCTGGCATCCGTTCGGCTCGAGAAGTTCGCCGACCGCAAGCCGGGCCAGCTCTCGGGCGGTCAACGCCAGCGCGTCGCCCTGGCCCGCGCCACCGTCGTCGAACCGAAGGCGTTGCTGCTCGACGAGCCGCTCGGCGCTCTCGACCTGAAGCTGCGGCAGGGCATGCAGGTCGAACTGAAAGAGATGCAGCGCGAGCTCGGCATCACGTTCATCTTCGTCACGCACGACCAGGAGGAGGCCCTCACCCTGAGCGACCGCATCGCGGTGTTCAACGAGGGTCGCATCGAGCAACTGGGCACCCCGCGCGAGATCTACGAGAACCCGTCGTCATCGTTCGTCGCCGACTTCGTCGGCACGTCGAACCTCTTCGATGCGGCCGAGGCGAAGCGGATGCTTAAGGCCGACGGCCCGCGATCGTTGCGCCCCGAGAAGATCACCCTGTCGTCGAAGGGCACCGGAATCTCAGGCACCGTCAGCGAGGTCATCTACCTCGGCACCAGCACGCGCATCCTCGTCGACCTCGACGGCGGGTACCGGCTGAACGTACTGGAGCAGAACGTCAGCGGCGTCGAGACCCACGACCGCCGCGGCAGCAAGGTCGTCGCGAGCTGGTCTCCCGCCGACCTTGTCGAACTTCACCAATAGCACCACAGAAAAGGAGAACTGCATGCGGTACAAAACAACAGCACGGCAGATCACGACAGGCGCGGCACTGCTCGCGTCCGCATTGCTCCTCACCGCCTGCGGCACCGCGGGCGGCGGGGGCGGCGGCGACGTAGCCGCCGAGGTCGGCGAACTCGAAGGCCAGGTCTCGATCCTCGCGTGGCCCGGCTACGTCGAAGACGGCAGCAACGACCCGAGCGTCGACTGGGTGTCCGCCTTCGAAGACAAGACCGGATGCGAGGTCACCAGCAAGACCTACGGCACCTCCGACGAGGCGTTCAACCTGTTCAAGTCGGGTGACTACGACGTGATCGCCGCCTCCGGTGACGCGTCGCTGCGTCTGGTGGCTGCCGGCGACGTCGCACCCGTCAACACTGATCTGCTCGAGAACTACGACGGCATCTTCGACTTCCTGAAGATGCAGTCGTGGAACAGCGTCGACGGTGTCGCCTACGGCATCCCGCACGGCTACGGCGCCAACCTGCTCATGTACAACACCGACGTCTACCCAGACGGCCTCGACTCGTGGAGCGCCGTCTTCGACGACGCGTCGCAGCAGGCCGGCAAGGTCACGGCCTACGACTCGCCCATCTACATCGCCGATGCGGCCGTGTACCTGATGGCGACGCAGCCCGACCTGGGCATCGAGAACCCGTACGCGCTCGACGACACGCAGCTTGCTGCGGCGGTCGATCTGCTGAAGGCGCAGCGCGCCAACATCGGCGAGTACTGGTCGGACTACCTGAAAGAGATCCAGGCGTTCGAGACCGGTGACTCGGTCGTCGGCACCACCTGGCAGGTCATCCAGAACTCGATCACCACGGGCAACACCGAGGTGGTGCTGCCGAAGGAGGGCGCGACCGGTTGGTCGGACACCTGGATGATCGGCTCGCAGGCGGCGAACCCGAACTGCGCGTATGCGTGGCTCGACTGGATCGCCAGCCCCGAGGCGAACGCGCAGGCGACCGGGTACTTCGGCGAGGCGCCGTCGAGCCAGGCCGCGTGCGAGTTCCGTGAGGACTGCGAGGCGTACCACGCCGGTGACGCCGACTACGCGTCGCAGATCTGGTACTGGTCGACCCCGATCGCCAACTGCCTCGATGGTCGCACCGATGTCGAGTGCACGGACTACTCGCAGTGGACGACGGCCTGGCAAGAGATCAAGGGCTAGGCGGTAGATAGCTCTGTGACGACAGTCAAAGCAAGCCGGACCGCGGTTCCCCTTCCGAGGGGGACCGCGGCCCGGCGGCTTTCCGTAGCACTCAGCTCCCGGCCGCGAACGCGGCTCGGGCTGCTGCTCAGCGCGCCCCTGCTCTGGCTCGGGCTCGTGTACATCGCGGCGCTCGCCGCTCTGCTGATCACGGCGTTCTGGACCACCGACACCTTCACCGGTCAGGTGCGCACCGAGTGGACGCTCGACAACATCATCACCGTCGT
>JBDTQN010000265.1:0-3811 GCA_039932215.1 Pseudolysinimonas sp.
TCGTGCAGGGCACCGCGGCCGAGTGGGCGCTGTGCTGGATGGCGAGCATCCGCCGTCGTCTTAACGAGGAGGCGGCGGGTGCGTGGCTGACCGAGACCGCGCACCTGGTGTTCTTCCTTCACGACGAGGTCGTCGTGCACTGCCCGGCGGACAGCGCCGAGCGTGTCGCGGCAATCGTCCGCGAGGCGGCGGCGGAGGCCGGACGGCTGTTGTTCGGAGAGATTCCGGCGGTTTTTCCCCTGACCGTGGCCATCGTGGACAACTACGGCGAGGCCAAGTAGCCGCGGGCGAGTAAAGCTATACCGTGTAGTCATGATCCGGCAGAGCCTTCTCGCCATCCTCGACCAGGAGCCCTGCTACGGCTACCAGTTGCGCCTCGAATTCGAGCGCCGCACGGGTGGCACCTGGCCGCTGAATGTCGGGCAGGTTTACACGACGCTCGACCGGCTCGAGCGCGATGGGCTGGTAGCTACCGGCGCCACCGATGCCGAGGGCCACGTGTACTACGAGATCACGCCGGCCGGCCGAGACGCCGCGCGCGGGTGGCTCGCGACTCCCGTCGAACGACCGCTAGCCGCCCGCGACGAATTAGCGGTGAAGCTCGCCCTCGCGCTGACTCTGCCCGGCGCGGATGCCGCGGCAATCCTCACCACGCAGCGCGACGCCACTACAGCCGCCCTCGCCCGCTATCGCGCCGAGCCCAACGGAACCCTCGCGCGGCAACTGGTCGTCGATTCCCTCGTTTTTGCCGCGGAGGCCGAACTCGCCTGGCTCGAGCACTGCGAGGCCCGTCTGGGCGACGCCGTTGCGTTCGCGATCGACGCCGGGCCGGTAAGACGAGGTCGTCCGAGTCGGGTGTGAAACGTGGGACAGTTTCACTGTGAGAAAATTTGACATGTCCAGCCTGAAGAAGGCACGTGTCGCACTCGTCGACGACCACGAGTTGGTCGGCGTCGCCCTGGCAGCCGCGCTCGAAGGTTCGGCGAAATTGGCGTACGTGGGGCAGTGGACCACGGTGCCCGCCTTGCTCGAGTCGGGCGAGGTTCCCGACGTCGTCGTGATGGATCTCCGCCTCGCAGACGGGTCTTCTCCGCTTCAGAACTCAGCGGCGCTCCTGGGCACCGGTGCCAACGTCGTGGTCTACACGTCCGGGGAGAGTCCGAGCCTCATCCGAATCACATCGAAGGCGGCCATCTCGGGGATGGTGCTCAAGTCGGCGCCGATCACGGAGCTGCTCGACACCCTGGAACGTTGCGCCGACGGTGACCTGGTGCTGTCGACTGAGTGGGCCGCCGCGATCGCCGCAGACACGGGGATTGATGACGCCGCCCTCAGCCCACGCGAACGAGACGTACTAAGCCTCGTCGCGGCGGGCATGAGCGCCAAGAACGTGGCGACGAAGCTCGGCATCGCGCAGCCTACGCTCGACGTGCATCTGCGACGCATCCGCGACAAGTACGCCAGGATCGGCCGTCCGGCGGAGGGCCGCGGCGACCTGGTGTTGCGCGCACTGGAAGACGGCTATCTGCCCATGCCTGGCGATCGGGCCTGATGGGCATCGCGGAGTCACGGTTCCGGCAGGTCGTCGCGCTGGCGATAGTGGTCACGCTGGTCGCGACCGGTGCCGCCGATTTCACCGCGATCGTGCGCCAGGCGCCCTATCTGGCACCGTGGTGGTGGTATCCGGCGATCACGCTGAACCTCGGCACGGTCGTCGCGTTACTCGTGTTCGCGCTGGTATCCGTGCGGCTGTTGCGAACGGTCGCCCTGGTCTACGCGCTGGGCGGCCTGCTGGTGCTCGCCGCGGTCCCGTTTGCCGGTGCACTCCCCGACGACCTCGGTTCCGTGTGGCCCCTGCGAATGACCTCGACCTTCGGGATCGCGGCGGCGCTCACGCTTCGGGCGCGAGGGGTGTGGATCTATGTCGGCGTGCTGATGGTCGTCGCGTTCTTAGCGTCCTGGGCGGATGCGGGAGACCCGCTGGTCGCCCTCAACACCATCCTGGTCAGCTTGACGGTGTCCGTGCCGTTTGCCCTCCTTGTGCTCGTCGTGGTGCGGACAGGGCGAGCATTGGATGCCGCAGCGACCTCCGCGGTCGAGGCCGCCAGAAGTGACGCGGCCAGCGCCGCCGCTTCACTTGAACGTCGACGCATCGAGATGCTCGCGCACGACGACATCCTGTACACGCTGCGGGCGACGGCGCTCGGCTACTCGACATCGTCGCTGGCGCGCACCAGTCTGGAGCGCCTGTCGCAGGTCGGCAGCACGACGGACGGCAGCACACCCGACGCCGACGTCATCACCCGGTTGCGGTCAATCACAACCCAACTCGCGCCAGAGGGGTCGTTCGCCGCGAATGGCGCTGGGCGCCTCTCGCCCGATGTGGCGGATGCGCTGGTGGAGGCGGCCGGTGAGGCTTTGCGCAACAGTGTCATCCACGCTCGGGGTGCCGTCCTCCGGGTGTCGGTCGACGTTTCGCCGGGCAGCGCGCGAGTGAAGATCGACGACGACGGCCCCGGTTTTCGTCCATATCGGCTTCCCGCCGGCAGGCTCGGAGTCTCGCGCAGCATCGTTGAACGCATGGGCTCGGTGCCGGGCGGGTCGGCGCGCATCCGCTCGGCCCCGGGCCGCGGCACCACGGTCGAACTCGAGTGGGCGGCATGAACACAGTCGAGTTCCTTGGGCTGAGCCGCCGTATTGGCATGATCGGCTGGCTGGTCTTCGCCGCGACGACGGCCGGGTTGCTTCTGCTAACTCCGGATGCCGCTGGCCGCTGGCAGGACTGGTTCGCCTACGCGTCTATCGCGGGCGCCGCCGCCCTGGGCGTGTCGGGTCTGCCAGGGCTTCTTCCAGCATCTCGGGCCTGGATCATGGTCGGGTTGTGTCTTCTCGCCTCGACTCTCCCGCTGTGGGTGGAGACGGAGCAGTACGTGTCGTTTGCGCCATGGTACCTGCGCGCGATCACCGAGGTCGCGGTCTGGATGGCCCTCCGCGGCAGGCCACTGCAGGCTTGGATCGCGGCAGCGCTCGCCTCCGGTCTGGCGGCTGCGCTGGTCGGCCAGCCGCTCGCCCTTATGCGTCAGCTCGCGACCCTGCTGGCCGTGCAGGTTCTCGTCCTCGCTCTTGGCCGCGCAGCGCGCGCGATCGCTGCCTGGCGTGAGGAAGAGCGCTCCCGCGTCGAGCAGGAAGAGACGCGGCGGGTGGCCGTGGCCACGCGCAGGTCCGAGCTCGCAGCGATCGCGTCCCGGGCGGAGCCGCTGCTGATGCGCCTGGTTTCGGGAGAGTCGACACCGGCGATCCGACGCGAGGCAGGGCTGCTCGAGGCGGCACTTCGCGACACGATGCGGGCGCGCAAGCTCGCAGTCAATTCCGTCGCGTCGGCTACGGACGCCGCCCGTCGGCGGGGGATCGAGGTGACGCTGCTCGACGATCTCGACGGCATGTGGTCTTCGCCCGATGCTCTCGACTGGGCGGCGTCGTTGATCGCGACGGCTTCTGCGCCTGTAACGGTCCGTCTCAGCGTCGACGGGCTCACCTTCGTGTCCGGGACTGTAGCCCTGCGGCATGCGCACCACGGCGGGGTCGGTGTACTCGCTGAAGGACCTTTCACAAGCACGCTGCGAATTGGGTAGCGACCGGTTCGACACGCCAGGTCGCCCTGTCATGTCAACACATGACTGACAGCGAGCGCGCTTCGGCCGTTAGCGTCGCAGCAGGTCTAAAACCATCCGGAATGTTGACCCGAAAGGAACCCGATGACCACCCTCACCCGCCGCACCGCCTTCCTGCTCGGCACCGCTGCAATCCTCGC
>JBDTQN010000266.1:0-3712 GCA_039932215.1 Pseudolysinimonas sp.
CGTCGACCATGTACGACCCCGGCGTGGTGCGCCGGCACGTCGGACACGACCGGTCGTGGTTCGCCGTCGGCAGCGTGGATACGGGCGCGAGCGACCGACGGGAGGACGTCGCCGGGTTGCTGCGCCATTCGGGCACGGTGGCGCTGGTCGACGACATCCGCGCCACGAAGTGGATGAAGCTGATCAGCAATGCGACGGTGCTGGTGCCCACCGCGATCGCCGGTCTCCCGATGGCGGACGCGATCGGCCACGCCGACCTGCGCGACATCATGCTGCGCGCGGGCGGCGAGGCGCGTGACGTCGGAGCCGCCGCCGGCTACCCCCTGCTGCCGATCTTCGGGCTCACCGCCGACGAGGTCGCCGTGCCCGCGACGGTCGTCGACACCCTGCTCGACAAGCTGTACACCGCGTTCGTGATTCCCGGTGCGATGACCACCGTCCTGCAGGATTGGACGAAGGGGCGGCACAGCGAGGTCGATGACATCAATGGCACTGTCGTCGCCGAAGGCGCCCGCCTCGGGGTGCCGACCCCGGTTAACGCCGCGGTCGTCGAACTCGCGCACCGGATCGAGCGTGGCGAGCTCGAGCCAGGCACGGCGAACATCGCCCGGCTGTTGCGCCTGACTTGACGTTGTGTAGTCTGACTGCACACACGGGATTCGACGAGGAGGCCGGATGTCCATCAAGATCGCGTTCCTGGGCACCGGGGCACAGGGATCCGGCATCGGTGCCGACCTGATCCGCGCCGGACTCGACGTCACGTTCATCGAGCAGTGGCCCTCGCACGTCGAGGCGATACGCTCCCGCGGCATCGAGGTGCGGTTGCCCCTCGAGACCGTCGTCACCCAGGTCGAGAGCGTGCTGCACCTCTGCGAGGTCGCGACGTTGCGCGAGAAGTTCGACATCGTCTTCCTCGTCATGAAGGCGTACGACGCGCGCTGGGCGTCGCTGCTCATCGAGCCCTATCTGGCCGACGATGGCGTGGTCGTCGGGCTACAGAACGGCATGTCTCTCGACGACATCGCCGCCGCGGTCGGGGCGCACCGAACGATCGGCGCCGTGATCGAGATGGCGTCGAACATGTTCGAACCGGGCATCGTCACCCGGCAGAACGCCCCGAAGGACTCGTGGTTCGCGGTCGGTGCGATCGATGCGGCGGCGCAGCACCGCGCGGTCGAGGTGCAACAGGTACTGCAGCACGCCGGCACCGTCGAGGTGTCCGACGACATCCGGTCGTCGAAATGGATGAAACTCGTCGCCAACGCCGGTGAACTGGTGCCCTCGGCCATCCTCGACGCCGCCCTGTTCGATGCCGTGCGCCTGCCCGGCGTGCACGACTTCATGGTCGAATGCGGCAAGGAGGCTGCGCGGGCCGCCATCGTCGACGGCAGCCGGCTGGTGCCGATCTTCGGACTCACGCACGACCAGGTCACCGGCCCCGACCAGTACGCTGCCGACCTGCTCGGCGAGGTGCTCGACAAGTACTCGCTGCCCGACACCCGCACCACGGTGTTGCACGACTGGATGAAGGGGCGGCACTCCGAGTACCGCGAGGTGAACGGGTTGGTGGTCGATGTGCTCGGCCCCGAGAACGCCCCGTACAACGCGCACACCGTCGAACTCGGTAGACGCGTCGAGGCGGGTGACCTGCAACGCGGACCGCAGAATCTCGAGCTGTTGCTCGGAGTGGAGGAACGGGTATGAGCGGCAAGAACATCGTCGTCGTGGGCGGCACCTCGGGCATCGGGCTAGAGGTGGCTCGTCGGGTCGTCGCCGAGGGTGACACCGTCGTGATCACGGAGCGCGAGCAAGCGAGGACCGACGGCATCGCCGCCGACATCGGACCCGGGGCGAGCGCTGTCGCCGTCGACATCTCCGAACCCGAGACGATCGCCGCCTCGCTGGCCGGCATCGGCCATGTCGATGGTCTGGTGCTGGCCGCGATCGAACGCGACGCCAACACCCTGCGCGAGTACGACATCGCCCGTGCCCGGCGGCTCGTTGTGCTCAAGCTGATCGGCTACACCGAGACCATCCATGCGCTCTCGGACCGCCTCACCCCGACGGTCGACACGGGCATCGTGCTGTTCGGCGGCCGGGCCAAAGACATGCCGTATCCGGGGTCGACGACCGTGTCGACCATCAACGGAGGCGTCGAGGGCCTGACCAACACGCTCGCACTCGAGCTGTCGCCGATCCGCGTCAACGCTCTGCACCCGGGCATCATCGGCGACAGTCCGTTCTGGGCCGCCAAGCCGCCCGAGGTGCTCGACGGCTACAAGTCGCGAACCCCCGGCGGCGAGCTCGCGACGATGACCGACGTCGTCGATGCCACACTCTTCTTGCTGCGCAACCGCGGAGTATCGGGCACGCAGCTCTACGTCGATCGCGGGTGGCGCCTGACGTAGGTCACGACGACCAGCAGAACCACCGCGATCACCGCGAGCACCCCCGCATCGAGCGCCACCGCCGCGGGCACGCCGATGGCGGCACCGAGCACCCCGAAGAGCACGCCGCTGCCGACCCGCAGCCCCATGCTCGTCATGCCGAAAGCGCCGAGGAACCGTCCGCGGCGCTCGGGCGGCGCCTCGAGTTGGACCACCGTCTGCGAGATCGACGTCGACGCGATGGTCGCCACCCCTGCCACCACGAGGGCCAGGATCGACAGCGGGAAGCTGCGCGAGAGTGCGAACACCCCGATAGCGACGGCGAACACCAGGGTGCTGATGATCGCCAGCCGGGTGCTCGCGTGCACCTTGCCGATGGTCTCGAGTGAGATGCCGCCGACCACGGCCCCCACCGACATCGCGATGATCAGCAGGCCGTAGCCGAACCCTGACGTGTCTTGGCCGAGCAGTTCGGCGAACTCGGGGAACAGCGGCATCAGCGCGGTGCCGATCAACATGGCGACGGCACCCTGCAGCACGATCACCACCAGGATCGACGGGTACTTCGGCAACTCGCGCAGCACGTGCAGCACATCGCGCACCCCGATGCGCGGCGGCGCCTCGTGACGACGCTGGTGCCCGTCGACGGGCACCACGAACAGGAAGATCGCGAATGGAAGGTAGAACAGCACGTTGAGGAATATCCCCAGCGCCGGGCCGACGGTGAACAGCAGCGCCGCGCCGACCGCGGGGCCGACGAGCTGGCCAACGCTCAGCCCAGTGGCCATGAGACGCACGCCGCTCGCGACATCTTTCTCCCCCACGATGTCGAAGATCATCACCCCGCTCGCCGGGTGCCACAGCGCACTGGCGAACCCGTGCACGACGAGCAGCACGACACAGTGCCAGGGCTGCAGGCTGTCGGTGGCGAACAGGATGCCCCAGCAGACCGATGCCGATGCGAACAGTCCCAGCGCGATCTGAATCAATCGCCGGCAGTCGAACCTGTCGGCGAGGCTGCCGAAGAACACCGAGAACACCAGATGCGGCAGCCAGTGGCTGATGACCGCGAATCCGGCGAGGAGCGGCGAGTGGAACGCCTGCCACATCACCCAGTAGGTGATCGCGTGCTCGGAGTTGTCGCCCGCCATCAACAGGCTGCCGCCGCTCAGATACCCCTTGTACCAGCGGGCACGGAGGGCGGCGAATCTCACGTGGCGACGCTACCGGACACCGGTGTCGGGGGATTTCGGCAGACTGTCGTGGTGGCCGGCATGAAGACGTTCTGGGACGCCCTTCCTCGCGAGGGGCGTTGGCTGCTGTCG
>JBDTQN010000267.1:0-3671 GCA_039932215.1 Pseudolysinimonas sp.
GATCGTGGCCGGTGCGCTGGTCGGCGGGGTCGACGGGGGGTCGCCCGCGCCGGGGGTGCCCGCACCAGGGGTGACCGAGGAGACAGGCTGGATGTCGATCGACGATCCGCCGAGCGAGATCGTCTGTCCGGGGTAGATGATGCTGCTGCGCGTCAGGCCGTTCAGGCTGAGCAGGGACGCGGTCGTGACCCCGTAGCGTTCGGCGATGCCGCTGATCGTGTCGCCTCGCTTGATCGTGTAGGCGGCAGGTCGCTGCCCGACCGGGGCGGCGGTGCTCGCCGCGGCACCGCTGAGTTTCAGCGTCTGGCCGGGGAAGATCAGCGACTTCCAGCCCAGACCGTTGAGCGCGAGCACGGATGCGGTCGAAACCCCGTAGCGCGCCGCGATTCCCGAGACGGTGTCTCCGGACTGCACGACGTAAGTGGAGGGAAGCGAAGCCTGGGCCGCTGCCGCCGCGAGGGCCGCCTCAGCAGCCTGCGCGGCGGCGAGCTCGATCGCGGCGCGGGCCGTCGGCGACAGTTCGCTCTTGGGCGTGGAAGGGCGCTTCGGCGCCGCCGTGGCGGTGTCGATGGGCCCGGTGAGGTTCAGCCCGACCATCGCCCCGGCGAGCACGATCGGCATGGTCGACATGACACCCTGGCGCACCCGGCGGCGATTGTGTGCACCGCGCTCGAGACCCGCGGCGCGCTCACTGGCGGCTCGTGCGGTGCTCGTTCCGGGCGTTGTCGGTGCGAGTCCGGCGAACACGGAACGCGCCGTGTCCCCCGTTCCGGTTTCCTGACGGAGATCTGTCATGGCTTCCGCCTCTTTCCCCCACCCCGGGATCATGACTGCGCGGCAGTCGATCCACGTTGTCACAGTTGGCAATTACTGTCAATCAAAGGGGCCAGAGTGAGAGCAGTTAACACGTTCGTAACAATCGACATGTCCTGACCCGTACCCCGGAACATGCGACCCTTGGTCTGTGAGCACTGCTGCCGGCATGACCTGGCTGACCGTTCCCGATCTCGTCGAGCTGCTCGGGATCTCTCAGAGCCGTGTGCGGCGCCTGTTCGACGAGCGCATCCTGCTCGCGGCGCGGGTCGACGGGGTGCTCAAGGTGCCCGCCGACTTCATCCTCGACGGCGAGCCGCTCGGCGACCTGCGGGGCACCCTCATCGTGCTCGCCGACGCCGGGTTCACCGACGAGGAGTCCATGCACTGGCTGCTCAACGACGAAGAGAGTCTCGGAACCACCCCGATCGACGCGCTGCGCCGTCGCCGCAAGGCGGAGGTGCGCCGGGTCGCGCAGGCGCTCGGGTTCTGAGCCCACCCGCCTGCAGCAATCGTGCCCCTACGCGCTCCGCTTCGTCACGGTGTCCGCAAGGCTGACGAGCTGGTCTCGCGCCGATCGAGCGATGGGCGCGGCATCGAGGGCGACCGTCGCGATCTCGACGTTGTGAGTGATGATGCGCTCGACCTGGTCGCCGGCGCCGCGCTCGCGGATCGCGGCCTGCAGCATCGCGATCTGCTCGGCATCCAGGGTCGGATCACCGAGCAACTCGTCGACGAGCCGTGACGCCGAGCCGGGCAGCTTCTGCCGTGCCAGGTTGACGAGCACGGTGCGCTTGCCTTCGCGCAGGTCGTCACCCGCCGGCTTCCCGGTGACCGCGGGGTCGCCGAACACCCCGAGCAGGTCATCGCGAAGTTGGAACGCGACTCCGAGCGGCAGCCCGAACTCGCGCAACCCAGCGATCTGGGCCAGCGAGCCGCCCGCGAGCGATGCGCCGAGTGCAAGCGGGGATTCGACGCTGTATTTCGCCGACTTGTAGACGATGACGCGGTGCGCCCGCGACAGCAGTTCGGCCTCCGGGCGCCCGCGCCACGAGTGTTCTTCGAGCATGTCGAGGTACTGCCCGAGCATCACCTCGGTGCGCATGCGGCCGAATTCGGCACGGGATGCCGCGGCCGCGTCGCGATCTGCTCCCGCGAGTCCGAGCTCGAACAGTCCGTCGCTCCAGCCGAGCAGCAGATCGCCCAGCAGCAGGGCGGCCGCCGACCCGTATCCGACGGCATCGCCCGTCCAGCCCCGCTCGAGGTGCAGGCTCTGGAACCGGCGGTGCAGGCTCGGCTCGCCACGGCGCAGATCGGAGTTGTCCATGATGTCGTCGTGCACGAGTGCAGCCGCGTGAAAGATCTCCAACGCCGCGGCGACCGCCACGACTCCGTCGAGATCGGCGGATGAATCGGCGGCCAGGTCGAAATCGTCGCCACGCGCGGCGACGGCCTGCCATCCCCAGTAGCAGAACAGCGCGCGGAAACGCTTGCCGCCGGCGAGCAGACCCCGTGCTGCCGCGTCAATCACGTCGAGGTCGGGGGAGACCTCGCGCAGCTCGCCCGTGCGATCATCCAAGAAGGAGTCGAGGCGATTCTGGATCAGGTCCACTAACCGCGTACTCCCAGGCATTTTCCTACCCTAGCCAGCGTGGCGGGCCTACAATGTTGAGTCATCACCGAGTCGTGCCGACCCGGCCACGACTTTCTATTGGAGGACGACATGCCGCTGTCCGAACATGAGCAGCGCCTTCTCGACGAGATGGAGCGCAGCCTCTATCACAACGAGGCTGACGACGTGACGACGGTCGGGGGCGGCCGCGCCCGCCCCAACTACACCGCGATCGCGATCGGCATCATCGCCGGCGTCGTGGGAATCGCACTCCTGCTGGTGGGTGTCATCTCTCGCCTCGCCGTGATCGGGCTCATCGGATTCGCGATCATGTTCGCCGGAGCCATGCTCGCCATCGCGCCGCCGCGGCGCCTCACCGTCGACGGTCTACGCACACGCCGCCGCCCCGGTTTCATGGACTCGCTCAACGACCGCTGGGACCGCCGGGCCGACGAGGACCAGCGCTAAACCCTCCGCCTCCACCTCGCTCCACCCGCCAGGGCCGATCTCCGGATCGGCCCTTTTTGCTGCCCGGTTTCGGCCCCGTGCGGCGTGGAACCGAGCGAATAGGGGCTAGTCGCGAAACTGCCCTCCCTTTTCCTCCACCAGCAATTGACTGATGATTCGGGTCGATTTCTGCGCTGCACCTCGAAGTGGGGCCGGAATGTCGGTCGTTGATGCTTGTGAGTGGAGGAAAGTGGAGTATCGTGGAGCCACCTTGAAATCTGGCCGGAGAGAAGGGGGTGGTGGCCGATGTTGCTCGGCACGTTCCTCCCCAAGCTCGACGACAAGGGGCGCGTCATCCTCCCCGCGAAGTTCCGCGACGAGTTCGCCGGCGGTCTGGTGATGACCCGCGGCAACGACGGCTGCGTCTTCGTGTACAGCGAGAAGGAGTTCGAGAAGCTCCACGCCCGCATGGAAGAGCAGGCCCCCAAGCTCGACGACAAGGGCCGGGCGTACATCCGCATGTTCCTCGGCGCCGCCACACAGGAGGTGCCTGACAAGCAGGCACGCGTGACGATCCCGCCGCTGCTGCGCAAGTACGCCGGCCTCGAACGCGACCTCGCCTTCGTCGGCACCGGCGGCAAGGCCGAGATCTGGGACGCATCCACCTGGGAGACCTACTCGGCCAAGGCCGAGACCGACTTCTCCAACGCCGATGGGGGGGTGATCGCCGGACTCTTCTGAGCGCCTCGCGCCCGACCCTCAGCCGCGCACCCTGCCTCCACTTCCCCGGAGACAGGTC
>JBDTQN010000268.1:0-3662 GCA_039932215.1 Pseudolysinimonas sp.
ATTCAGGGGTTCGAATCCCTCCGGGCGCACCGTTTGCAACTTACGCGAGTGGTCGCACTGGGCCCGTCGAGCGGCGCACGATCAGCTCGGGGAGTCGTGGCGGCGTTGGTGGGGGCGCTACGCCGTCGATGCGAGCGAGCAGTTGCTGCACTGCATCCCTGCCCTGGGCAGTGAAGTCGAGCCGAAGGGTTGTGAGTGGCGGCGAGAAGTACGCGGCTTCCGGGGTGTCGTCGACTCCCGTCACGCTCACGTCGTCAGGTACGCGGTGGCCGCGCTCGTTCAGGGCGAGGATGACACCGAGCGCAGTCTGATCGTTGGCTGCGACGAACGCCGTCGCGGGTAGTTCTTCCGGCAGCGATGCGATCGCTTCATAACCGGAGCGAGACGACCAATCGCCGTGGATGACGCCTCGAGAGCGAAGGCCAAGCTGTACGACCGCGGCCTCGTATTCGCGCGTGCGATTGCGCGCCCCCACCCAGTCGGGCGGGCCGGAGATGTGCACGACATCCCGGTGCCCGAGATCGGCGAGGTGACCCAGCACGGCAAGGAGACCGTTGGCGGCGGGTGGGGAATCGGCCGACTTGTCGTGGCCTGTGGCCAGGTAGAGCGGCACCCGGAACGTCGCGTTCTCGACCGCGTTCGTCACCTCATCAGTCGACGAGAGCGCGAGCACTCCTGCGAGGTCGAACTGCAATGCGCGGTCGATGGACTCGCCAATTGTTGCGGGGTTGTGCACATCCAGCGTGATCACGTCGAGCAGGTAGCCGGCGTCGCGAGCGGCCAGGTTGGCGCCCTCGAGGATCTTGTTCGGACCGACCTGCGTGATCTCGTGGGTGAGCGCGACGATGCGGTGGGAGCGGCCGGTGGTCAGCGAGCGGGCGTTGAGATTGGGTCTGTAGCCGAGTTCGCGGATCGCCCCGGCGACGCGTTCGCGGGTCTCGGGGCGGATCCCCGCGTAGCCCTTGAGCAACCTGGTTACCGTCGCATGGGACACGCCGGCAGCCCGAGCCACGTCATAGATGGTGGCGGGCCGTTCGACGCTCGGTTGCGTCTCGGTCATTTTTCCTCCGACGCAATCATGACTTGACATCGCCATGTTACCGGCAACATGATGTCCCCCAAGAGATGTTGCCGGAAACATTCCGGCGACTTCGCCACCTGTGTTGCCGGAAACATGCGGCAGCCCGCCACAACGGAGTGAGCCTCTTGGCCGACGCGCACCTGCTACCCGACCGAATCCTGTTCGGTGCGGCGTTCTACGAGGAGTACCGCGTGAACGGTGACCTCGAGCGGGACCTCGATCTGATGGCCGAGGCAGCGTTCTCGGTCATCCGCGTTGGCGAGTCTGTGTGGGCGACGTGGGAGCCGGCGCCGGGCGAGTATGACCTCGACTGGCTGAAGCCCGTGCTCGACGGCGCGCACGCCCGCGGCATCTCGGTCGTGCTCGGCACTCCGACCTATGCCGTGCCCCCGTGGCTGCGCGCGATGGATCCCGATCTCGCGGGCGAGACGGCCACCGGGGTGCGCCATCCCTGGGGGAAGCGCCAGGAAGTCGACATCACGCATCCCCTGTTCCGTCAGTACGCGGAGGGCGTCATCCGGGCCATCGTCGCGAGGTACGCCGACCACCCGGCGATCATCGGCTACCAGGTCGACAACGAGCCCGGCCCGTTCCTGCTGCACAACCAGCGTGTGTTCGACGGGTTCCTGCGCTGGCTCGAAGACCGCTACGGGGATGTCGAGACGCTCAATCGCGAGTGGGGGCTCACCTTCTGGTCTCAGCGCATCCGCAGCTGGAGCGAGCTCTGGCGTCCTGATGGAAACACCTCGCCGCAGTACCAGCTGGAGTGGCGCCGGTACCAGGCCGAACTCGTGAATGACTTCATCGCGTGGCAGGCCGGCATCGTGCGCGAGTACGCGGATCCCCGCCAGTTCGTGACGACCTGCATCTCGTACGAACGCCCCCCGATCGACGACCAGCAGCTCGTGCAGAAGCTGGATGTGACGGCGGGCAACCCCTATTACATGATGCAGGAGGCGCTCCACATCGGTGTCGAGGTGCCGCGAACCGCGCTGTGGTTCACGACAGGGGTGTGGGCCCTCTACGAGCAGGGCGACCGCATGTTCAGCTCGGCACAGGCTCCGTTCCTGGTCACCGAGACGAACGCCCAGTCCATCGGTCAGTCTCACTGGGAGCACCAGACGCCGTACCCGGGCCAGATCGCTCTCGCGGGCCTCGCCTTGGTGGCGCGTGGTGCTCGGATGATCGAGTACTGGCAGTGGCAGACCCTGCACTACGGCATCGAAACCTATTGGGGCGGAGTGCTGCCGCACAGCGGCCGACCCGGTCGCATCTACCGCGAGATCGCGGAGCTGGGGCATCGGCTGCGCGACCTGGGGCCACAGCTCGAGGGTTTCACGCCCGACGCCGACGTCGCCCTGCTCTACTCGGTCGACACGAAACGCAGCTTCGAGTTCTACCCGCCACTCGCCGACGCCGAGGGCGGGCCCGATCGCTGGTCGTACCTGCGGATCTTTGACCGCTATTACCGGGCGGCCTTCGAGGCGGGTCTCCAGAGCCGGATCGTGCACGCCGAGCAGTTCCGGCAGCGCGACGCCGCAGACTTCGTGGCCGAGTTCCCGACGCTCGTCGTGCCCACGCTTTACATCGCCGATGACGACATGCTCGACGCGCTCGTGCGCTACGCGGAGGCGGGCGGGCACCTTGTGGTCGGCATCCGAACCGGCTACGGCGACCAGCTCGCCCGGGCGCGGCCCGAGCGAGCGCCCGGTCGTCTCGCCGACGCAGCCGGGGTCTGGTACGACGAGTACTCCACGCTCACCGCTCCGACCGGCATCGACGGCACCACCTTCGGTGGGGGCCTGGCCGAGGGGTGGGCAGACGCCCTCGTCCCAGACGGCGCCGAGGTCGTGGCCGCGTATTCCTCGGGCATCTACGCGGGCCGTCCAGCGGTGACCTCGCGTGAGCATGGTGCCGGCCGGGTCACCTACGTGGGCACCCTGCCCGACCTCGCACTTGCGACATCCATTCTTCGCTGGGCCGTCCCGATCACGAGCGTGAGCCAATGGCGGTCGGATGCCACGGTCACGGTCACCTCGGGCAGCAGCACCGTTGGGCGCGTCTGGTTCATCAGCAACTGGTCGCACGAGCCCGCCACCGCTCACCCACCGCAGCGGCTCGGCGGAACACCGATCGTTCTCGAACCGTGGGGCGTCACCGTCCTCGTCGAGCAACGCGACCCCGAACCCGGGGTCGTTCCCCCTCTCACCCCAGAGAAAGTAGAGCAATCATGAGGCAAGGAGCACGCAGAGCCGCGGTCACGATCACCTCGATCGCTGCCGTGGCGGCATTGGCGCTCACCGGCTGCACGTCAGACCCAGGCACGGGAGACGGCACCGGGACGATCACCGACGCGCAACGCGAAGAAGCGTTGAACACGGAAACCGACCTGACGTTCTGGACCTGGGTGCCCGACATCCAGGATCAGGTCGACCTGTTCGAGGCGAAGTACCCGAAGATCCACGTCAAGGTCGAGAACGTCGGCCAGGGCCTGGATCACTACGCAAAGGTCCGTACCGCGGCGGCGGCCGGCAACGGTCCCGACGTGGTCCAGCTCGAGTACCAGTTCATCTCGTCGTTC
>JBDTQN010000269.1:0-3644 GCA_039932215.1 Pseudolysinimonas sp.
CTGGGCGATCCTGGTGTGGGTGGGATGGAAGTTCGACGGCGGCTGGATCTGGGCGGTCGCCCTCGGCGCCGGCACCCTCACCGCGGTGCTCATCCCCCTGCTGCTCCCGCGCTACCGCGATGCGCAGGACCGGCGCATGATGCACGAGTTGTCGCGCGGCAAGGTGTAGCGCAAGGCCTAGCGGCACTCGGTCAGCTCGGCGGCAGCCCCCGGTTCTCGTGGTGCTGGAACACCAGGCTGGTGCGCGTCGACGCCACCGCGGGGTGAGCAGACAGCTGCTCGACCACGAACTCGCGCAGCGCATCGGTGTCGCGCACTGCGACGTGCAGCACGAAGTCTTCTGACCCGCCGAGAAAGAACAGCTGCCGCACCTCGGGCCGGTGCTCGAGGTCGGCGCGGAACTCCCCGATGCGCTGCCGCGCGCCCGTCCGGATGCTGACGCTGATCAGCGCTTCGAGCCCCAGTCCCAGGGCTGCGGGACTCACGATCGCCGAGAACCCGGTGATCACCCCGCGGTCCACCAGCGACCGCACCCGCGCCAGGCAGGTCGAGGGCGCGATGCCCACCAGTTCGGCGAGGCGACTGTTGGGGGTGCGAGCGTCGTCGCGCAGCAGGTCGACGATGCGGCGATCGAGGTCATCCAGGGTGTCAAACCGAACATCAGAGGCCATATCGATCATTCTGCCGAAGAATCCACCGAAATGCCCCACCCGCGGCATCCATTTAGCACAATGTCCGCATGCTGATCGGCGTCCCCACTGAGATCAAGAACAACGAGAACCGCGTGGCCATCACGCCCGCGGGCGTGCACGAGCTGACGGCCCGCGGCCACAGCGTCGTCATTCAGAGCGGCGCCGGTGTCGGCTCCGGCATCTCTGACGAGCAGTACATCGCGGTCGGAGCCCGGATGGAGGCCGGCGTCGACAAGGTGTGGGCCGAGGCCGACCTGCTGCTCAAGGTGAAAGAGCCGATCGCGGCCGAATACCCGCGACTGCGTGCGGGTCAGGTGCTCTTCACCTATCTGCACCTCGCCGCCGACCGCGTCGGCACCGACGCGCTGCTCGCCTCGGGCACCACCGCGATCGCCTACGAGACCGTGCAACTGGCCGACCGCTCGCTGCCCCTGCTGCAGCCGATGAGCGAGGTCGCTGGCCGGCTCGCGCCCCAGGTCGGCGCGTACCACCTGATGAAGTCGCATGGCGGCGCCGGCATGCTGCTCGGCGGCGTGCCCGGAACCCCGAAAGCCAACGTGCTCGTGATCGGCGGGGGCGTCGCCGGCGAGCATGCGGCCGCGAACGCGATCGGCATGGGTGCCGACGTCACCATCGTCGACATCTCGCTCCCCCGGCTGCGCCAGCTCGAGGCCCGGTTCGGTTCATCGATCCAGACCCGGCCATCGACCGTCTACGAGATCTCGAACCTGGTCGCGAACGCCGACCTGGTCATCGGCTCGGTGCTGATCCCCGGTGAGAAGGCTCCGAAGCTGGTGACGGATGCCATGGTCGCCACCATGCGGCCCGGCTCGGTGCTGGTCGACATCGCCATCGACCAGGGCGGATGCTTCGAGGGCTCGCGCCCGACGACGCACGACGATCCGACGTTCGCCGTCCACGAGAGCATCTACTACTGCGTCGCGAACATGCCCGGCGCGGTGCCCGGCACGTCGACCCGTGCGCTCACCAACGCGACGCTGCCCTACGTGGTCGCGCTCGCCGACAAGGGGTGGAAGACCGCGACCGAGGCAGACCCGGCGCTGGCGCTCGGGCTGAACGTGCACGACGGCAAGGTCTACAACAAGGGCGTCGCCGACGCCCTCGGCATGGAGCTCTCCGCACTCTAAGCGGTGAGGCCCAGCGCGTCCATACGGCGGGTATGGGCCGCGATCAGCTCGGTGAAGACCGGCTCGATGCGGTCTTCACCCGGAGCCTCACGTCCGATGGCGAGCGACGAACGCGCGATCAGCATCGTGTCGCCGACGAGCCGACGGCCCCACATGGCGAGCCGTGAGGCGAGGCGGGGGCTGGCATCGATCGCGGCGCGCAGTTCGTTGACGAGAAGCTCTTCGCCCCGGTCGACGTCGAGCGCGCGGGAGACGCGCTCGGACAGCCCGGTGGGGAGACCGGCGGCGAGGCCCTCGAAGAAATCGGTGAGGAAGCCGGCCGTCAGGTAGCAGGTGACCAGGATTTCGTGCCAGTCGGATCCCTGGGTGCGGCGCTGAAAGTCGTCGAGTTCGGCGCGGAACGGATCCATCGCCCCGACCGGCTCGATGTTCAGTCGGCGCAACTCGGTGACGATGCTTTCGTGCGCCTCGAGCACCTCGGCGACGGCGGCGCTCAGCTTGGTCTTGGCAGAGGTGGTCGGAGCCGTCGCGACGGCGCGGCTGAGGTTCTCGAACAGCACCAGTGTCAGGTATCCGAGCCGGCCGAGGTAGGCGTCTTGCGAGGGGGTGAGGTCGGCGAGTTCGACCCGCGCCACGGCGACGGTGTCGGAGCGTGGCGAGATCACCGGCGCCGCTTTGGGTCGCGGCCGGGGACGCCGTCGACGCCGGAAGAAGCTCAGCACGCTCGACAGCCTAGCCCGCGGTCACCGGGCGGCCGGGTGCAGACGCGTGCGGCCCGGTAGACTGGGTCACACTCATATTCCAGACAGGTAATCCTTGACTTTCAGCGACCTCCAGATCGACCAGGACATGGTCGACGCTCTGGCGGCTAAGGGCATCATCGAGCCCTTCCCGATCCAGACTCAGACAATTCCATTGGCCCTCGACGGCCAAGACATCATCGGCCAGGCGAAGACCGGAACCGGCAAGACGTTCGGATTCGGCCTCCCCCTCATCCAGGCTCTCGGTCTGCACCCCGAGCCCGGCGTGCAGGCGCTCGTCGTCGTCCCCACCCGCGAGCTCTGCGTGCAGGTGGCCGAAGACCTCGAGATCGCGGCCTCGAACCGTGAGACCAAGATCGTCGCCATCTATGGCGGCAAGGCCTACGAGGGCCAGGTCGAACAACTCAAGGCGGGCGCGCAGATCGTGGTCGGCACGCCCGGCCGACTGCTCGACCTCGCCGGGCAGCGCATGCTGAGCCTCAAAGACGTGAAGGTCATGGTGCTCGACGAGGCCGACAAGATGCTCGACTTGGGCTTCCTGCCCGACGTCGAGAAGCTGTTCGCCCAGACGCAGCCGACCCGCCACACCATGCTGTTCTCCGCCACGATGCCCGGTCCGGTCGTCGCGCTCGCGCGTCGGTTCATGAACAAGCCGATCCACATCCGGGCGACAGATCCAGATGAGGGCCTCACCCAGGCGAACATCAAGCACGTCATCTACCGGGCGCACTCGCTCGACAAAGACGAGGTCGTCGCCCGCATCCTGCAGGCCGAGGGTCGCGGTCGCACCGTGGTCTTCACCCGCACCAAGCGCGCCGCCGCGAAACTCGTCGAAGAGCTCAACGACCGCGGTTTCAACGCGGCCGCCGTGCACGGCGACCTCAGCCAAGAGCAGCGTGAGCGCGCGATGGCCGCGTTCAAGGCGGGCAAGAAAGACATTCTGATCGCCACCGATGTCGCCGCGCGCGGCATCGACGTGACCGATGTCACCCACGTGATCAACCACACCATCCCCGACGACCACGACACCTACCTGCACCGCG
>JBDTQN010000270.1:0-3638 GCA_039932215.1 Pseudolysinimonas sp.
TCCCGGCCGAACTCGTCGATCGTCTGCACCGACTCGACCGGCAGGCCGGTTTCGTAGAGAGCGCCCTGGATGACATCGACGAGCACCCGGTTGGTGTTCTCGGCCGCGGACCCACCGCGAAGTACCGCGGCGTTGCCGCTCTTGAGCGCGAGCACGGCGATGTCGATGGTGACGTTGGGGCGAGCCTCGTAGATGACGCCGACGACGCCGAACGGCACCCGGGTCTGGGTGAGCTGCAGGCCATTGGCCAGGGTGGAGCCGCGCACCACAACGCCAATCGGATCGGGCAGCGCAACGATCTCCAGCACTGCCCGCGCGAGCGCTGCGAGTCGCTTCTCGTCGAGGCGCAGGCGGTCGAGCAGACCGTCGGAGAGCCCGTTCTCCCGGCCATTGGCAAGGTCGAGCTGGTTCGCGGGCAGAATGCGGGTCTCGTTCTGCATGAGGGCGTCGGCGATCGCTTCGAGGGCCGCGTTCTTGTGCACAGTCGTGGCCTGCGCGAGCACCCGCGCGGCGGCGCGCGACGCTTCGAGTTTCGCCGTGAACGTGGGGGCGTCGAGCAGGGTGTCAGCCATGCGCCGAGTTTATCGCGCCGCGTCGAACCAGGTGCCGAGCTCGGCGCCGGCCAGGGCATCCGCAACACTGCCGGTCGCGGCGAGCAGCACCGGGATTCCGGATGCCGCGGCAAGCTTGGCCGCTGCCACCTTCGTTCCGGCGCCGCCGGTGCCCACTCCCGCAGCCCCGATGTCGCCGAACTCGACCCCGCTCAGGTCATCGGCGAACGGGACGGTCTCGATTTTCCGCGCGCCCGGCTCGGCCGGCGGCCGCGTGTAGAGCGCATCAATATCGCTCAGGAGCACGAGCACGTCGGCATTCACGAGCACCGACACCATCGCGGCCAGCCGGTCGTTATCGCCGAAGCGGATCTCCTGCGTGGCGACGGTGTCGTTCTCGTTGACAATCGGCAGGATGCGCAGCCCGAGCAGCCGCTCCATCGCGCGCTGGGCATTGCTGCGATGGGTCGGGTTCTCCATATCACCGGCAGTCAGCAGGATCTGCCCGGCGACGATCTTGTACCGGTCGAGGCTCTCCTGGTAGCGGAAGATCAACACGTTCTGCCCGACGGCTGCCGCGGCCTGCTGGGTCGCCAGATCGGTCGGCCTGCTGTCGAGCTTCAGGTACGGGATGCCCGTGGCAATCGCTCCCGACGACACGAGAATCACTTCGCTCCCCCGCCCGTGCGCGGCCGCGAGGGCATCGACGAGCGGACCGATCTGCCCAACGTTCGGTCCACTGACCGACGACGAGCCGACCTTCACGACGATGCGGCGCGCGGTGGGGATGTCGGCGCGCGAGGAAACGCTACCCACGGTCATCCGATCGCGTTTCGATCGCGGCGAGGTCCTCCACGGGCTTCTCGATGGCGAATCCCTCGTCGTCGGTCCACACGCCGGCCTGGCGCTCGCGCTCGAGCTCGGCTCGCGCTTCCGCCTTCGCGTCCATGCGCTCCAGGTAGCTCTGGCGGCGCTTGCGGTTGGTGTCGCGCTGGTTGTCGTCGAGGCGAGAGTCGGTACCGCGCGGGCTGGTGATCAGCTCCGCGGCGGAAGACAGCGTCGGCTCCCAGTCGAACTCGCGACCGGCGATCGAGACGCTCGCACCGGGAAGGGCACCCGCCTTGAATAGGTCGTCTTCCACGCCGAGTTTGGCGAGTCGGTCGGCCAGGAAGCCCACGGCCTCCTCGTTGTTGAAGTCGGTCTGCTCGACCCAGCGTTCGGGTTTGGCGCCGATGACGCGGTAGACGTTGCCGAAGGTGCCGCCCTCGACTTTGACGACGAAGTCCTTCTCGTCGACGGCGCGGGGGCGGATGATGATGCGCGCCTTGACCGGTTCGGCCGCCTTCTGGTCGCGGTCGGCCTGCACCAGCTCGGCGAGCGCGAACGACAGCTCCCGCAGGCCATGGCGCGACACCGCGGACACCTCGAACACCCGGTAGCCGCGGGCCTCAAGCTCGGGCCGCACCAGGTCAGCGAGCTCGCGACCTTCGGGCACGTCAGTCTTGTTGAGGGCGATGAGCTGCTGGCGTTCGAGCAGCGGCAGCTGGCCCTCGGGCACCGGGTATGCGGCAAGCTCGGCGAGGATCACGTCGAGGTCGGTCAGTGGGTCACGGCCGGGCTCGAGCGTGGCACAGTCGAGCACGTGCAGCAGGGCGGTGCAGCGCTCGACGTGGCGCAGGAACTCCAGCCCGAGCCCCTTGCCCTCGCTGGCTCCCTCGATGAGGCCGGGCACGTCCGCGATCGTGTAACGGATATCCCCCGACTCGACGACGCCGAGGTTGGGATGCAGGGTCGTGAATGGGTAATCGGCGATCTTCGGGCGGGCGGCACTCATGGCGGCGACCAGGCTTGACTTGCCCGCGGACGGGTAGCCGACGAGCGCGACATCCGCCACGGTCTTCAGTTCAAGACGGATGTCCCCGTCGAAGCCGGGAGTGCCGAGGAGTGCGAATCCGGGGGCCTTGCGCTTGGTGGTGGCGAGCGCCGCGTTGCCGAGACCGCCCTGGCCGCCGGGGCCGACGACGATGCGCATGCCGGGGGCATCCATGTCGAGCAGCGGCTCGCCATCCGCGTCCTTCACCAGGGTGCCGACGGGCACTGCGAGAATCAGGTCCTCACCGGAGGTGCCGCTCTTGTGGTCGCCCTGTCCGGGTTGGCCGCGATCCGACTTGCGGTGCGGCGCGCGATGGAAGCCCAGCAGGGTCGTCACCTGCGCATCACTCACGAGCACGATGTCGCCGCCGTCACCGCCGTTGCCGCCATCGGGGCCGGCCAGCGGCTTGAACTTCTCGCGCTTGACCGAAACGCAGCCATTGCCACCATGCCCGGCAACGAGATGGAGGGTGACCTGGTCGACGAATGACGCCATGGCACTCCTCCTAACGCTTAAAAGGCGAAAGTCCCCTACTAGGCCGCCGCCCGATTCTTCGAATCGTGCGGACTGCCTAGCGGGGGCCCAATTACCGCGAGCCCGCGTCAGCGGGAAAGAAATTACGCCGCGGGAACGATGTTGACGACCTTGCGGCCGCCCTTCGCGCCGAACTCGACAGCACCGGCCGCGAGCGCGAACAGCGTGTCGTCTCCACCGCGACCGACGTTGACGCCGGGGTGGAAGTGGGTGCCGCGCTGGCGAAGGATGATCTCGCCCGACTTGACGACCTGGCCGCCGAAGCGCTTGACGCCGAGGTACTGCGCGTTGGAGTCGCGACCGTTACGTGTTGAGCTCGCGCCCTTTTTGTGTGCCATGAGTGTTCAGCCCCTGTGCTTTTCGACGCTTCGCTTAGGCGATGCTGGTGATCTTGATACGGGTCTGCTCCTGGCGGTGGCCCTGGCGCTTCTTGTATCCGGTCTTGTTCTTGAACTTCTGGATGACGATCTTCGGACCGCGCTCGTCACCGATGACCTCGGCGACGACCTTGATCTTCGTCAGGGCCTTGGCGTCGTGGGTGATCTTGTCACCGTCGACGTAGAGCACGGGAACGAGCTCGACGTTGCCGTCCTTGTCGCCCTTGATGCGGTCGAGAACGACGATCGAGCCAACCTCGACCTTCTCCTGCCGACCACCGGCGCGCACAACTGCGTAAACCA
>JBDTQN010000271.1:0-3635 GCA_039932215.1 Pseudolysinimonas sp.
GACTCAAAATCCGCTGTCCGAAAGGACGTGTGGGTTCGACCCCCACATCCGGCACTCGCTCGATGAAGAGGAGACCCGATGGCAACCGGTTCCGGCACCAAAGACGACCCGTGGCAGCTGAAAACGCCTCCGGGTTCAAGCGACTACACGATGTACCGCGATGAGGCAGGCGATCCGCCCGCCATCGTGTGCCAGGTGGGTTCGACCACCCTCAAGTACGACCTTCGGGCGATCGACGACCTGCACGCCTGGCTGAAGAAGCAGGGCGAATGGGTGCCGCTCGGTGCCGCAGACGAGCAGAAGGATGCGGCGGCCGGCACGGTCGAGGCATGGGGTCGGTCCGCAGACAACCCGATGGGCGGCTGGTATGGGCTGCGCAAGGGCTACCGCGGCCGCTTCGGCATGTATATGCCCCCGCTGCTCGAGGCGCTCGGCCTCGCGGAGCTGACGCACGACGCACGCAACAACTCGATGAAGGCGATCTAGCCCGCGTCGCTACCCGCTCAGCCCCGCGCCGTCTTCGAGCTCGGTGATCTGCGTCACGCCCGGAACATCGGTCAGGCCCGGCAACGGGATGTCTGCGATCTGCTGCGCGCCGACGATCCAGGTGACCGCCATGGTGACGACGCTGATCGCGATCGCCAGCCACGCCATCCGGGTCGGGAACCCCAGCTTGAGCGAGGCGACCAGACCCAGAATCGCGAGGCTGATCGGCGCACCGCCGACGAGGAAGCCGATGACGTCGGGCAGCGGCCAGATCAGGCCGACGATCGTGGCGGGAATGCTGAGCAGGGCCACGACGAGCGCCAGGCCGCCCAGCACATTGCGATCGCGGTACGGATCGCGTCGGGGCGCCGCAATGTACGCGGCTTCCACGGCGCGTAGCGCCGGATCGCGGGAGAACCGATTCAACTCGGGAGCCGCGTTGGCGGCGGAGTCGAGCGACATCAGGCGGGCAGCAGTCCCATGACCGTGTCGACCGCGGACTTCAGGATGGCGGGGTCGATCAGCAGGTCGGCCAGCAGCACGAGCCCCGAGATGACGACGGCGATGAGCGGAAGCACGAAACGTCCGCTGCGGCGGATCGACGCGACGAGTGCCAACAGCCCGATGGCGATCGGCGCTCCCCCGAAGATGCTCTGAGTCAACGGCGGGAGGTCCCAGGCGACGCCCAGAGCCATCGCCGGGATGCTCAGGATCGCGACCACGATCGCCAGCCCCGACATCCAGCTGCGTTCATAGGGGTCGTTGCGTCGCGCCACCGGCACCGCCGTCGACAGCGACACGCTCCCGTTTCCCTGGCGGCGGGCACCGCGGCCGCGGCCGACCTGGTTGTGCCAGTCGGATTGGCTCGCGGGACCGGCGGCGGGCACAAGCGCGGACGGCGCGACCACCGAGTCGGCGAAGAGATTGAGCGGGACACCGTGGTCGTCGAGGTTCGCGGGTGCCGCGGGTGCGGTGACCGGCTCGAACGCCGGAGCTGCCGCGATCGCGGCGGGAGCGGTCGGAGCGAGGACAGCGGGTTCAAGAGTCATCGGCGCATAGGCCGGGGCGTAGTCGGGCGCAACGACAGCGTGAGCGATCGGCACGGCCGCGACGACGGCGGCCTGGACGTGATCGGTCCAGGCGGCGCCGTCCCACCAGCGTGACGAGGTCGGATTCGCTGGATCGGGATACCACCCGGCCGCGGGCGCACTCGCGATCACGTCTTGACGCAGATCGCTCACGGTCGCCCCCCTCATGGACCCGGTGTTCGCACAGCATGGCTGATGAATCGGGCCGGGGCTACCCCGCGAAATGGGGGTCAGTCGGCGTGCTCGCCGCTGTCCCAGACCGGCGCCACCGCGTTGATGGCATCACCGATGGTGTGCACCCGCAGATCGTTGGTCGATCCGGGGCTTCCGGGAGGCGATCCGGAGATCACGACGACCTTGTCGCCGACCTCGGCGAGGCCGGAGTCGATGAGCTTCTGGTCGACCTGTTTGTACATCGCGTCGGTGTGCGTGACCCGGTCGACCAGGAACGACTCGATGCCCCAGGTCAGCGCCATGCGGCGCTGGATGGCCGCGTCGGGCGTGAACGCCTTCATAGGGATCCGGAACCGCAGGCGCGACATGCGGCGAGCCGAGTCGCCCGATTCGGTGAACACACACACGTACTTCGCGTCGACGAAGTCGGCGACCTCGGCGGCGGCGAGCGTGATCGCACCGCCCTGCGTGCGCGGCTTCGTGCCGAGCGGGGGGATGCGCTCGAGGCCGTGGTCTTCGGTGGAGGTGACGATGCGCGCCATGGTCTGCACCGTGACGACGGGATACTCGCCCACGCTGGTCTCGCCCGACAGCATGACCGCGTCGGCGCCATCCAGAACCGCATTCGCCACGTCGGAGGTCTCGGCGCGCGTCGGCACCGGGCTCGAGATCATCGACTCGAGCATCTGTGTCGCGACGATGACGGGCTTCGCCATGCGGCGGGCCAGTTCGACCGCGCGCTTCTGCACGATGGGAACCGCCTCGAGCGGCAACTCGACACCGAGGTCACCGCGGGCGACCATGATGCCGTCGAAGGCGTCGATAATCTCTTCGAGGGCTTCGACGGCCTGCGGCTTCTCGATCTTGGCGATGACGGGGATCTTGCGACCCTCTTCGGCCATGATCTCGAACACCCGGTCGACGTCGCTGGCGTTGCGCACGAACGAGAGGGCGATGTAGTCGGCGCCGAGCTTCAGCCCCCAGCGCAGGTCGTCTTCGTCTTTCTCCGACAGCGCGGGAACGTTGACGGCCACGCCGGGCAGGTTGATGCCCTTGTTGTTCGAAACGGGGCCGGCGACGATCACCTTGGTGACCACCTGCACGCCGTCGGTCGAGACGACCTCGACCTTGACCTTGCCGTCGTCGATGAGCAGGAAGTCGCCGGGCGACACGTCCTGCGGCAGACCCTTGAACGTGGTGCCCGACAGTTCTTTGGTGCCCACCACGTCTTCTGTCGTGATGGTGAAGATGTCGCCCACCTCGAGCTCGTAGGGGCCCGCTTCGAACTTGCCGAGGCGGATCTTGGGACCCTGCAGGTCGACGAGCACGGCGATCGGCTGGCCAGTGTCTTCAGCGGCCTTGCGCACGTTGGCGTAGACCTCTTCGTGCACCGCGTAGCTGCCGTGGCTGAGGTTCATGCGGGCGACGTTGACGCCCGCATCGATGATCGCCCGGATGTTCTCGTAGCTGGAGGTGGCGGGCCCCAGGGTGGCGACGATCTTTGCGCGTCTCATGACGTCCTTCGTGGTGGTGGGGTGGATCCGGGCGTTCGTGCGCCCGGCAAAAAGACTAGACCGCGATGGCCTGGTCGGTCGGACGTACGGGCGACGGCAGCTGCGTCTGCCCCTCGAGGAAGCGGTCGACCGCAGCGGCCGCAGCGCGGCCCTCGGCGATCGCCCAGACGATGAGCGACTGGCCGCGACCGGCGTCGCCGGCGACGAAGACGCCCGACTCGCTGGTCTCGTAGTCGCCATCGCGGGCCACGTTGCCGCGGTCGTCGAACGGCAGCCGCAGCTGGTCTTCGAGAGCGTCGGCCTCGGCGCCGGTGAAGCCCATGGCGACGAGCACCAGGTCGGCCGGGATCTCGCGCTCGGTGCCCGACTTCGG
>JBDTQN010000272.1:0-3614 GCA_039932215.1 Pseudolysinimonas sp.
AAACCGGTCTGCGCGCTCACCCGCTCAACGATACCGGCGTGGCGAACTGCCCGATGTCAGCCGAAGAGCGGGCCGAACGCGTGACCGCCGACCGTGTTCATCCACTCGATCACGATGGGGCGGTTGAACGCCGTGAGCCACGCGATCCCGATCTGCAGGAATGCCACCGTATCCACCAGCGAGATCAGGAGCCTGCTCCGCGGTGTGGGGATCAGAGCTATCGCCATCATGGTCATCAAGATGAACGTGTTGCCGGCGGAACCCGGAGCGATCAGTCCGACGACAAAGGCGCCGAGAATCGCTCCGAAGACGAGCGTCGACACCAGGATCGACCCGGGACGGCGCACGATAAGTGCAACGACCCAGGCGCTCAGCACCGGGGCGACGAGAAGCAGCCCGTTCGGGCTGACGAAGAGCGGCCCGAGCGATGCGAACCGCTCATCGGCACCGACCAGGAGGCCCTGCCCGACCTTCCCGACGAGGCGACCGGTGAAGATGAGGTTCAGCGACATGATCGCGGCGAGCGCTGCGAACGTCGGATAGAGGATGACGATGAGATTCGCCATGCGTGCCCCTGACTGGTGCCGTCGCCCCAGCGTCAAGAACGGAGCTGCCGCGGCCGCCGTCAGCACATAGAGCAGCCCGCTCAAATCGGAGAGCACCGCCAGCATCAAGAAGATGCCCGCCCGGAACCCGGACTGCGTATTGCCCCACGCGACGAAACGCACGATGTCGGTGATTCCCAGCCCGAAGAAGGCGAGACCGAGGAATGCGGGAAAGTTCTCGGTGACGGTGTACCCGAACAGCGGATTGGCCGAAAGGGCGAGGATCAAAAGCCCCGCAAGCCAGGGCGAGAACCGTCGTTGCACCATGATCTCGAGCATCTTCTGCAGGAAGATGCCCGCCACCACCGCCCCCGCGATTCCCAATCCGATGCGACCACCTGGAATGATCGCGGCGATCAGGGTCGACAGCGGCGGGTAGATCTCGCCCACCCAGCTGATGTCCGCGCGATCCCACTGGATCTGCGCCACCTTGTCGAGCAGTTGTTGGTTCGGGGTGTTGAGCGTGGCCGCATTCTGCGCCGTCATCAGCGTGACGACGGAATACACCGCAGCGACGACCAGGCGCATCAGCCACCGTGCGACCGCTGATCGCGGATACGGGTCCAGTCGATCCCGCAGCTTCAGGCGCCGCGGGCCTCCCGGCCGTCCTGCGACGTCAGTGCGAAGGCTGGTTTGTAAGACCATGTTCCGTCTTCTCCCAGTAGTGGGGTTTCGTGATGAGCTGCCACAACCCCTTGTACGACGCAATCGAATGCAGGACCCAATAGATCGGATTGAGGACCGCCCACAGGATCAGGGCAAAGGTGCCGCGCTTGTAGGGCCCCATCATCGAGAGGTAGACCATGACGGTGTTGCCGATCACGAAGTTCACGAGCGAGAGCCAGAGCAACCAGACCGGAAAGAACTGACCGAGAAACTCCGCAGGAATGAAGATGGTGAAGACGGTCACCACGTACAGCGGGATGACACCCAGGAACGTTGCGGGCGTGCCGCCGATGAGCAGCGCGAAGCTCAAGAAGCGACGCAGACCGATCTGCTTGATCAATTGCCGCGGCCGGCGCGCGTGCACGAGCGTGGTCTGCATGTAGCCCTTGATCCAGCGGCTGCGCTGACGCACGAAGTTCGGGATCGAGGTGTTGGCCTCTTCCATCGTGGTCGAGTTCACCACGCCGACGCGGTACCCGAGGGCGCTGGCGCGGATGCCGAGATCGGCGTCTTCTGTCACGTTGTACGGATCCCAGCCGCCCAGCTCGATGAGAGCGGCGGTGCGGAAGTGATTAGAGGTGCCGCCGAGCGGAATCGGCAGATCCGCGGCATCCAGCCCGGCCAGCATGTAGTCGAACCAGTAGCTGTATTCCAGCGTGAACATGCGCGTCAGCACGTTCTCGTCGGCGTTGAAGTAGTTCAACGACGCTTGGATACAGACCGTCTTCTCGCCCCCGCGCCGGAAGGCGACGAACGCCTTCTTGAGCTGGTCGGCATCCGGAGTGTCTTCGGCGTCGTAGATCACCAGGTACTCGCCCGTGGCGAAGTAGAGGCCGACGTTGCACGCGCGAGGTTTTGTCTGCGGCGTGCCCTTCGGGATGGTCACGATCTGCATGTGCGGCGGCGGGTTGGCGCCGAGGAACGCGTCGCGCGTGAGCACGTCTTCTTCTTCGATGAGCACGAGCACCTCGAGCTTGTCGACCGGGTAGTCGAGCTTGCCGAGGTTGGCCACGAGCTGCGCCACGATGTTCGCCTCGCGGAACACGGGTACGAGCACCGTGTACTTCGGCAGCTCGAGATCGGTGAGCGCGGCCACGTCGGCGTCGCTGACCCGTTCGACGACGTCGTATTTGGCGCCCAGCATCGCGATGAAGAACTTGAACACCGTGCCGGAGAGAAAGACCACGCTGATCGCCGTGATGAGCCCGATCACGACCTGCACGGGGAAGAAGATGAACAGCGCCAGCAGGATGACGCCGAAGACTGCCAGCCCCACCTTCTGCCCGCGAGAGAAGACGATGCGCGCCGACAACTCGGGGTTGCGGGTGAACAGGGTGTTCGCCGCCTCGTGGGCGATCTCGCGCTCGTAGACATCGAGCACGAACTTGTGGATGTCGGAGGAGGTCGCCGCTTCGAAGTGCACCGGCTCCCCCAGCGTCGTCTCGATCTGGGCGCGCCGCTGGTCGTCGGGGACGCGGGCCGTCGCCACGACGATGGTGCCGTCGAAGGACCGCCGGATCGGCATCCAGTTCTCGGCCAGCATCATTTGACCCGACCACCGCTTGATGAGTTCCGGGTCGAGATGGGGCTCGCTGACGTCGAGTGGCGGGATCCCCCACGCCCGCGCAACCTGCACACGGAGCAGGTCGACCGAGAGCAGTCCCATGCTCACCAGCACGTCGTCGATGTGGGAGCCGGTCTTCGCCTTCGCGGCGCGTGCGATCGCGAGTTGGTCCTGAGAAATCAGCCCCGAGTCGAGCAGTAGCTCTGCGAAAGCAACACTCTGCACTGAGGGCACACCCACCTGTGCCATGTCCCCCATGGTGCGCCGTTGGGGGTAGAACGTCCAGTCCCTATGCGGGGGGTCGCTCTCGACCGCTGTCGAGTTCGGCGATGAGATACTTCGGCGCCTGGGTGCGCCACGACTCTGTCACCAGCTCGGCAAGATGGTCGACGGCGACGCTGCCGAGTCGGATCACGATGGTCGGGCCCGCGCGATCAACGAGGCGTCCGACGAACACGTCGGGCCAGCCCTGCACCAGTGCCCGCTTGTCGTTGTCATCGGGCAGCCGCACCCCGATGCAGAGTTCCGTGGCGACGAGCTCTCGGACGTTGTCGGGTTCGCTTGGCCAGGGCATCGACTCCCACGCGTACGGCTTGCGGCGGACGAACCACGCGAGACCGCCACCGGACCGCTTCTCGTCGCTCCCGGGAAGCGTCGCGGCGATGCGGCTCACATCGTCGAGCGTCGCCACGTCGTCACTCCTTGAACCCGAGAGTGGTGCTCATGGTGGGCGATACTGGGATCGAACCAGTGACCTCTTCCGTGTCAGGGAAGCGCGC
>JBDTQN010000273.1:0-3612 GCA_039932215.1 Pseudolysinimonas sp.
GACCGGCGCCACCGCGGTGATCGTCGAACACCGCGTCGAGGTCTGGATCGATGTCGCAACGCGCGTCGTCGTGCTCGACGCCGGCGGCCGCATCGTCGCCGACGGCGCACCGAGGGACGTGCTCGAGCGCGAGGGCGCCGCACTGGCGCGCGCGGGCGTGTGGGTCCCCGGCCACGAACCGTCACCGGTCGTCGTCGCGCCGCCCACTCCCGGCGCAGCACTGTTCGGCGCTGAAGACCTCTCGCTGGCGCGCGTGCCCGGCCGGATCATCCAGGCAGGCATCGACCTCACCGTCACCGACGGTGACGTGCTCGCGGTCACCGGCCCGAACGGGTCGGGCAAGTCGACACTCGCGCTCACCCTGGGCGGGCTGCTCGCACCGGCGGCGGGACGCGTGCACGCTCATCCCGTGCTCGCAGACGGCGTGGGAGAGGAACCGATCCGATGGAGGTCACGCGAACTGCTGTCGCGCATCGGGTCGGTGTTTCAGGCACCCGAGCACCAGTTCCTCGCGACGACGGTGCGCGATGAGCTGGCCGTCGGGCCGAGGGCGCTGAAGATTCCGGATGCCGGGGTCGCCGCGATCGTGGACCCACTGATGGAGCGGCTCGGCTTGGCCGCCCTGGCGGCGGCCCACCCGTTCACCCTGTCGGGAGGCCAGAAGCGCCGCCTCTCGGTCGGCACCGCACTGGCGACACGGCCCCGAGTGCTGCTGCTCGACGAGCCCACGTTCGGGCAAGACGCGCTGACCTGGGCCGCTCTGGTCGAGTTGCTCGATGGAGAGCGGCGAGACGGACGCGGCGTGGTCGCGGTCACCCACGACGAGCGGTTTCTGTCGGCGCTGAGCGCGACGCGGTACGCACTGATCGGGGGAGTCGCGTGAGCGGCGTCAACCCGGTCGCCAAGGTGCTCGCGTCGCTGCTGCTCGCGGTGGTGCTCGTGCTCACGATCGACCCGGTCTCGGCCGGTGTCGCCGTTGTGCTGGAACTGCTGCTGATCCCGTTCGCGGGCCTGGGGTGGGGCGAATTCTGGCGCCGCACCGCGATCGTCTGGATCGCGGCGCCCCTCACCGGCCTCACGATCGTCCTCTACGGGCAGCGGTCGGGCCGTGTGTACGTCGAGTGGCTGCTGGTGCAGGTCAGCGACGGGTCGCTGTGGCTGGGGCTCGCGACGTTGCTGCGTGTGCTCGCGATCGGCCTGCCTGCCGTCGTGCTCTTCGCACGCGTCGACCCGACCGACTTCGGCGACGGGCTCGCGCAGGTGCTGCGGCTTCCCGCCCGGTTCGTCCTCGGGGCGTTCGCCGGCATCCGGCTCGCGGGGTTGTTCGCCGACGACCGCCGCGCGCTGGAACTGGCCCGTCGCGCCCGCGGCGTCGCCGACCGCGGGCGGCTGCGCCGCGCTGCCGGACTGGCGTTCGCGCTGTTCGTGCTCTCCATCCGCCGCGGCAGCGCTCTCGCCACCGCGATGGAGGCGCGCGGGTTCGGCAGCGACACGCCCCGCACCTGGGCACGCCCGTCGCGATTCGGCGTACCCGAGTTCGGTCTGATCGCGCTCGGAGCTGCCATCGCCGCTGCGGCGACGGTCGCCGCGGTCGTCACCGGTTCGTGGAACCTCATCGTCGGATGATCGACACCGATGAACTCGTCGCCCGAATCAGGGCGAGCGGAGCCGCGCGCCCTGTCGTGTTGATCGACGGGCGGTCGGGTGCCGGCAAGACGACCTTGGCGCGTGAGCTCGCCCCGGCGCTGGGGGCGCAACTGGTGAGCCTCGACGACCTCTATCCCGGTTGGGGTGGCCTCGCCGAGGGCACCGCGGCCGTGCACGAAACCCTGCTGCGCGCCCGTGAACCGGGGTGGACCCGCTGGGACTGGGTGTCGGCGCGGGCGGCCGAGTGGCATCCGGTCGACCCGACGCGCCCGATCGTGATCGAGGGATGCGGGGCGCTGAGCCGTGCGAACCGGGCTCTCGCGACCTTCGGCATCTGGGTCGAGCTGTCTGCGGCCGAGCGCCGCAGGCGCGTGCTCGAGCGCGAGCCGGAGTTCGCGCCGCACTGGCGCGAGTGGGCGGCGCAGGAGCGGGCGCATGCGGCGCGCGAGCACCCGCGGTCGCTCGCCGACGTGATCGTCGACGGCTAGCCCCGCGGTCAGTCGATACGGTGCCAGGTGGTCGTGAAGGGGCTGCCCTCGGCCTTCGTCACGAGCAGGTCACCCTCGCACTGCGCGGTGATCGGCACCGCGCTCATGCCACCCTCGGCGACCGACATGTCGGACGGTGTGGTCGATGTGCCGTTCACGACCGAGACGGTCTCGACGTCGTAGCCCTCGTCGGTGATGTCTGAGAACCCGAACACGGTGTCGGAGTCCCAGCCCCAGTCGGCGCGCATGCTGCCGTTGTGGGTCTGCGTCGTGGTGACGGTGATGCCCTCGGAGGGCGAGAACACGGTGACGAACTGCAGGTTCTCGGCCGCCCAGCCGGCGTAACCGTCCTCGGTCAAAGCAAGCTGCTGCGTGCCTGACGCGGTCGACGAGATGATCGGGTGACCCTTCTCGATCAGGTATGCCTGCATCTGGGCGGCGAGGTCGGCGACGTCGGCGTCCCATGTGCCGGTGATGCAGTCGGTGGGGCTGCCACCGACGATCTCGCCGTCCCCGGTCCCAGGGCTGCAGGCGGTGAGCGCGATCAGGAGGATCGCGGGGACGGAGAGCGCTGCGATTTTCACGGTCATACTCTGACGACGCGCGAGGGGTGCCCCGAGGTTGACAGTCAGGCCCAGCCGAGGCGGTGCAGTTCGTCGTCGTCGATGCCGTAGAAGTGGGCGATCTCGTGCACGAGGGTCACGTGGATCTCGTCTTTGAGCTCATCGACGTCGTCGCAGACCGACAGCAGGGGTTCGCGGAACAGCACGATGCGGTCGGGCAGCTCGCCGAATCCGTATTGGTCGCGCGAGGTGAGCGCGACGCCCTGGTATTCGCCGAGCAGGTCGAGCGAGCCGTCTTCGGGGCGGTCTTCGACCACGAAGACGAGGTTCTCGAGTCCATCGACCATCTCGTCGGGCAGCTCGTCGAGCTCAGAGACGACGAGCTTCTCGAACGCCGTCGCGCTCATCTTCATGCGTCGCCCAGCTCGTCGATCGCGTCGATCAGGTAGGCCTGCAACTGGCCGAGCCAGTGGTACACCTCGCCGAGGGCGTCGTCGGGGACCGGATCGTCGTCGGCCCGGATGCCGAGCCGTTCGGCGACAATGAGCCGCAGGTCGGTGAGCACGGGCAGCCAGCGTTCGGCGCCTTCCTCGCTGAGCTCGACGAGTTCGCCCTCGATGAGCGCGGCGGCGACGGCACCCGAATTGCCGGTCTTCGAGTCGACCAGCCCTGAGCGGGTGTATTTCGAGAACTCGGCCGCCGCATCCGGGTCGTCGCGATAGGCGATGGGGAACAGCCGCTCGAGCGCGGGATCGTCGCCGGTCGACGAGACCAGCTCGTCGTACTGCGCGAGCAGGGTGCGCAGCAGTTCGAGTTCGGCGGCGCTCAACTCGATGCGGATGCCGCGGCTGAGTTCAGCCATCGGCGCGCACCACGGTCGCCCAGAGCCCGTATTCGTGCATGGCCTCGGTGTG
>JBDTQN010000274.1:0-3609 GCA_039932215.1 Pseudolysinimonas sp.
AGCACGTCGAACTCGGCCAGCAGCTGCACGTCGGAAACCTCGACCCGAAGGAAGTGCTTCGCGTCAAGGGTGTCCGCGCCGGCCAGCAGCACCTGGTCGACGGTGTGCAGGGCGTGTACCGCTCGCAGGGTGTTCCGATCCACGACAAGCACATCGAGGTCATCGTGCGGCAGATGCTGCGCAAGGTCACCGTCGTCGAGCACGGCGACACCGACCTGCTGCCCGGTGAGCTGGTCGACCGGTCGAAGTACAACGAGATCAACCGTGGTGCGTTGACCGAGGGCAAGAAGACGGCTTCGGCCCGTCAGGAGGTCATGGGTATCACCAAGGCTTCGCTGGCGACCGAGTCGTGGCTGTCGGCCGCGTCGTTCCAAGAGACGACCCGCGTGCTCACGCAGGCCGCCATGGAGGGCAAGTCCGACCCGCTGGTCGGTCTGAAAGAGAACGTCATCATCGGTCAGCTCATCCCTGCCGGTACCGGTCTCTCGAAGTACCGCAACGTGTCGGTCGAGGCGACGGAGGAGGCGAAGGCGGAGCGTTACCCGAACCGCATCTTCACCGACGACGCCGTGTTCTCCGAGTCCGACCTGAGCTTCGTCGACTTCGACAGCTTCTCGTCTGACGACTTCACGCCCGGTACCTACAACTAGGCACCATCACGACGAGGGCCCTGCCGGCAACGGCGGGGCCCTTCGTCGTGCGGGGCTACCCCCGCGGTCGGCGATTCAGCAGTTGCCGGGCGTGGGGTTCCGTTTCTCCGCGTTGCGGGCGGGTGCAAGCCCCTTAAGTGCTGAATGCCGCGCACGCTAGGCTGACATCCGACCGCGAAGGAGCCCCTGATGAGCGACACCACCGGCGACAAGAAGCCGAAGCCGATCTTCAACCCGGATGACGTGGTCGAGCCCGCGGTCGACTTCGGTCCCGCAGACCCGAGCCCCGCCGACGTGGCGGTCGAAGAGCCGGCAGTGGTGGAGCCCGTGGCCGAGAAGCCGAAGCCGGTCAAGAAGCCGAAGGTCGAGAAGACCGATACGGTCGTCGCGCCGACCGCCGACGCGCCCGCCACGGCGACCGGCGAGGTCGCCCCCGACGCAACCACGTCCGACTTCGCCGGCCGCGAGGTCGTCTACGTTCAGGCTCCCGTCCCGCCGCGCCTCAAGGGCAACCGCGGCGCGGGTTCGGCGCTCGCCGTGCTCGGCGCCATCCTGTTCGCCGCTCTGTACGGCGTCGCGGTGATCGTCGCGTTCGTATTGCGCGGCGACGACACCCCCCTGAACACGTTCGCGCAGTTCATCCAGAATGCCGCGTTCTGGGTGCCGGTGCTCGTCTTCCTGGTCGCCTTCGTGCTGCTGGTGCTGATCGTCAACCGCGCCGGCTGGGCCGCTCACGTGTTCGGCAGCCTGCTGGTCGCGCTGGTCGTCTACTTCGGCTCGATCGGCCTGCTGCTGCTCGTCGCGAATATCGCTGGCGCCGCCAGCGGTGGATCGGCCGGCAGCTTCGCCAGCCTGGCCCTCAACCCGTTCATCATCATCGCGTCGCTCGTCGCCCGCGAGGTCTCGATCTGGATCGGCCTGGCCATCTCCGCCCGCGGACGCCGCGTGAAGGCCCGCAACGTCGAGCTCGTCGACGAGTGGGAGCAGGAGCACGCCGAGACCAAGGCTCAGTATGAGCGAGCGGGCGCCACGGCCTGAGCGACTGGTCGCCCTCTTCGTCACGGTCTTCTGGGCGGCCGTCGTCTTCGCCGTCGACGGTCTGCTCGCCGTGCTGCTCGATCGCGACCCGATTCAGAGCGATGTCGGTCCGTACTATTCGATCGTCGCGTTCGTGGTCGCGGGCTTCGCCCTGTGGATGCTGCTGAGCGCCACCAGCGTCAGCCGGCATCCGGTGTGGGGCGCCGTCGGCGCCGTCGCCCTCGTCTACCTCGCCTTCGTGCTTGTGGCGGCGTTCTGGGGCCTCCCGCTGGTGACCGAGCAGGCGCTCAGCCCCTTCGTGCTGGCTGCGGTCGTGCTGGCTGCCGCGGCCGTCGTCGCGACCTGGGCCGCCATCCGGTCTCTGCGGTGGCGGCAGAGCCGCACCCGGCGGCCTGCGCAACGCTAGACCCCCGGCTGGGGGAGGGGTCTTTCGTATACCCCCTATTGCGGGACTGACGGTGTCTTAACCCGCGGGTTACTGTCAAACAAGTGCTGGGGGGCACATCGGTCTCTGTGCCGTTCGTCGTGCCGCCTCGTGCGGCTACCCGTGCAATCTATGAATTGGAGGAGATCTTCGTGACGTCGCTCGCCGAGATCCTGATTCTGCGTGGAGCCGTGCCCATCGAGGCGCTCGACCGGATGACGGGTGACCCTGCCCGAGACGAGCAGTGGATCAACGAGCTGATCGACAACGAGCAGGTGAGTCCGGGGCAGGTCGCCCAGGCGCGAGCCGTGTTCGCGAAGCTTCCGTTCATCGAACTTCTCGAGTACCCGGTCGACATCAACGCCGTCGCGCTCGTCCCCGCGGCCATGTGCCGCCGCCATCAGGTGCTCCCCGTTTACATGCTCGGCGACCAGCTGACGCTCGCCATGGTCGACCCGAACAACGTGTTCGCCCTCGACGATGTGCGCGCCACGACCGGACTTCGGATTTCGGTCGTCGTCGCCGAGAAGACCGACCTCGCGGCCGCGATCGACCGCTACCACCGTGCCGACGACGAGATGTCGAGCCTGACGCAGGTCTTCGAGGAGGAGACCGAGTCCACCGGCACCGACCTCGCGCCGTACGGCGGCAACGCCGGCGACCCCGAAGACGACGCTCCTATCGTGCGTTTCGTGAACCTGCTGATCTCGCAGGCCATCCAGGATGCCGCGTCCGACATCCACATCGAGCCCGGTGAGAAGCAACTCGCCGTCCGCTACCGCATCGATGGCGTGCTGCACGAGATGCAGAACGCCCCGAAGAGCATTCAGAACGGCGTCATCTCGCGCCTCAAAATCATGAGCGAGATCGACATCGCCGAGCGTCGCCGACCGCAGGACGGTCGCATGTCGGTAGTGCACGGCGGCAAGCGCATCGACCTCCGAGTCGCGACCCTGCCGACGGTGTACGGCGAGAAGGTCGTCATGCGTATTCTCGACAGCTCGGCGACGACGCGGTCGATCGAAGACCTGCACATGCTGCAGCGCAACCTCGAGGTGTATTCGCACTCGTACGCGAAGCCGCACGGCATGATCCTCGTCACCGGCCCGACCGGTTCCGGTAAGTCGACGACGCTGTACACGACCTTGCACGCGGTCGCGAAGCCCGAGATCAATGTCATCACCGTCGAAGACCCGGTCGAGTACCGCATGGCCGGCATCAACCAGGTGCAGGTGAACCCGAAGGCGGGGCTCACATTCGCCAGCGCGCTGCGCTCGATCCTGCGATCCGACCCCGACGTGGTGCTGCTCGGTGAGATCCGTGACCGCGAGACGGCTCAGATCGCGATCGAGGCGTCGCTGACCGGCCACCTCGTGCTCTCGACCCTGCACACCAACGACGCGCCCAGCGCCGTCACCCGTCTGACCGAGATGGGCATCGAGCCCTTCCTGGTCGGCTCGGCTCTGGAGTCGGTGGTCGCCCAGCGTCTCGCGCGTC
>JBDTQN010000275.1:0-3606 GCA_039932215.1 Pseudolysinimonas sp.
ACCCGGGCACCACGATGACGCGCTGGGCGTAGCCGAGCAGGATCGCGACATCCTCCGCCGCCGACGACTTCACCGGACGGTCGGACTGCTCGGTTGAGCCAGCTGTCGACCCGCCCTTCTTGAAAGCGCCGAAGATGATGCCGCTGACGCTGCGGCCCATCGCCGAGGCCATGGCGCGGGTCAGGATGGTTCCGCTCGCGCCGACGAGGGTGCCGGCCACCAGCAGCAGCACATTGCCGAGCACGAGGCCGGAGGCCGCGACCGTCAACCCGGTGAACGCGTTGAGCAGCGAGATGACGATCGGCACATCGGCGCCGCCGACGGGCAGCACGAGCAGCGCGCCCGCGACGAGACCGAGGCCGAGCAGCAGCAGCGCGGCCCAGAGCTGGCCGGTCACGATGAGCGCCGCGCCGGCGCCGAGCGCCCCGAGGACAACGACGACCATCACGATCGGCTGGCCGGGGAACGTCACCGGACGCGTGGTCATGAGCTCTTGCAGCTTGGCGAACGTGATGCACGAGCCGGCGAACGACACCGCGCCGACCAGGATGGTGAACGCGATCGCCAGCGAAGACCAGGGCGAGTCGGAGTGGGTCAGCTCGAGCAGCGCGACCAGCGCGGCCGCGCCGCCGCCGACGCCGTTGAACAGCGCGACGAGCTGAGGCATCTGCGTCATCTGCACTCGCCGCGAGACGGGGGCGGCGATCGCGGAACCGATCGCGATGGTCGCGAGAATCCACGGGAGGTTGTCGACCTTCATCGACAGGAACACGGTCACCAGCGCGACCAGCGCACCGAAGGCGCCGATCAGGTTGCCCCGGCGTGCGGTCTTGGGCGAGCTGAGTCCCTTGAGCGCGAGGATGAAGCAGGCTGCGGCGACCAGGTAGAGGATCGCCGTCCACTCGAACGAGAGCAGGTTCACGGGGTCTTCTTCTTTCCGGCGAACATCTGCAGCATCCGGTCGGTGACGACGAATCCGCCGACGAGGTTGACCGTCGCGAGCAGCACCGCGATCAAGGCGATGACGAGCACGAGGACGTCGTCTGCCTGGGCGGCGACGATGATCGCGCCGACCAGGATGATGCCGTGGATGGCGTTGGCCCCCGACATGAGCGGGGTGTGCAGGGTGCTCGACACCTTCGAGACCACCTCGAAGCCGACGAACACCGCCAGCACGAAGATGGTGAGCAGGGAGACGGGATCCATCTACTTCGCTCCCTTCAGGCTCTCGGCCGTCGGTTCATGGGTGACGGTGCCGTCACGGGTCAGGCACGCGCCGGCGACGACCTCGTCGTCGAAGTCGGGTGAGATCTTGCCGTCGTGGGTGATCAGCGTGATCAGGTTCGAGACGTTCTTCGCGAACAGGCGCGAGGCGTCGTAGGGCATCGTCGAGGCCGCGTCTTTCATGCCGACGAGCGTGATCGTTCCGCCGTCGACCTTGATCTCGACGTCTGTGCCGGCCACGGCGCCCTCGACGTTTCCGCCGGATTCGGCGGCGAGGTCGACGATGACCGAGCCCGGTCGCATCCCCTTGAGCATCGGCGCGGTGATCAGGCGAGGTGCGGGCCGACCCGGGATCGCCGCGGTGGTGATGATCACGTCGGCCGCGGCGACGTGCGGGGTCAGCAGTTCGCGTTGCAGCTTCGCGCGATCCTGCCCGAGCTCTTTGGCGTAGCCGCCGGACGCGTCGGCCGCATCGAGGTCGAGGTGGATGAAGGTGCCGCCCATCGAGGCGACCTCGTCTGCCGAGGCGGCACGCACGTCGTTCGCCGAGACCTTCGCACCGAGGCGCTTCGCCGTCGCGATCGCCTGAAGCCCGGCGACACCGGCACCGAGCACGAGCACCTTGGCCGGGGGAATCGTGCCGGCGGCGGTCATGTAGAGCGGGAAGAAGCGGGGGAGGCGCATCGCTGCCTCAAGCACACAGCGGTAGCCGGCGACGAGGGCCTGAGAGGTGAGCGCGTCCATCGACTGGGCGCGCGAGATGCGCGGCACCAGCTCGAGGGCGAAGGCTGTTACCTTCGCGTCACGCAGGGCACGAACGGTGGCGAGTTCGGATGCCGGCGAGCCCAAGCCGACGGTGATGGTTCCGGGCTTGAGGGCTTTGGCGTCTTTCGCGTCGAGCGGGCGCACGTGCGCGAGAACCGCGACCTTGCCCAGGTCGACGGTCGCGACGAGCTTCGCCCCGGCCTCCTTGTACTCCGTGTCGGAGAAGCCGGCCGCCTCACCGGCGCCTTTCTCGACCTCGACGGCCAACCCGGCCGCGACCAGCTGCGTCACGGTCTCGGGGGTCGCGGCGACCCGGCGTTCGCCAGGGATGCGTTCGCGTCGCACTGCGATCATGCGTGTGATCTCCTCTTGCCGCGGCCATGCGGCGTCTGAAGGCTATCCGGGGCGAAGGTCCCGCGTGGTCGCGAACGCGGAATTCGCATCGAAACTCCCGCAATTCTTCACACAGTCGATAGTTGCCCGAAGTTGACGCCTCGATGCCGGCGGAGGCGTCGCCAATGGGCAACCAGCGTTGCTACTCGTACAGCGGGTAGTCGTCGTCGGGTGGCGGCGCGTCTTCGTCGGCGAACACCACCGTCGACGCGGGCGCTGCAGCCGCGACCGAGCGGGCCGAGCCGGCGGTCGCCGCAGCCTCGGCCGGGTCGCCGCCCGCCACAACGCCGAGCACCCCGGCCCCGTACGACTCGAGCTTCTTCTCGCCGACGCCCGAGATGGTGCCGAGCTCGGCGAGGGAGGTGGGCTGCGTCAGGGCGATGCCGCGCAGGGTGGCGTCGCCGAAGACGATGTACGCCGGAACACCCTGCTCGCGCGCGACGCCGGCCCGCCACTCGCGCAGCTTCTCGAACAGCGGTCGCGAAGCCTCGGGCAGTTCGGCCCCCGCCGCGGCGCGCTTCGACGACTTCGTCGGCTTGAGCACTTCGCGCCGCAACGAGACCGTGCGCCCCCCGCTCAGCACCTCGGCCGACGCGTCGGTGATGACGAGCGTGCCGTAGCCATCGGTGTTCACCGCCAGCAGTCCCTGGGCCAGTAGCTGCCGCACGACGCCGCGCCACTCTTGCTCGTTGAGTTCGGTGCCGATGCCGTAGGTGCTCAGCTCGGAGTGACCGTTCGACCGCACCCGCTCGGTGTCGCGCCCGAGCAGCACGTCGATGAGGTGCCCGGCCCCGAAGCGTTGGTGCTTGTCGCGCCACAGCCGCACCACGGTCGACAGCAGCTTCTGCGCCGGAACGGTTCCATCCCACGATTCCGGCGGTGCCAGGCAGGTGTCGCAGTTGCCGCAGGCCTCGCTCTCTTGCCCGAAGTACCGGAGCAGTTGCACGCGCCGGCACGTCACGGTCTCGCAGAGCGCGAGCATCGCGTCGAGATGCTGAGTCTGCCGGCGCTTGTGCGCCTGCTCGCCGTCGCCCTCTTCGATCATGCGGCGCTGCTGCACGACGTCGTTGAGGCCATAGGCGAGCCACGCGGTCGACGGCAGACCGTCGCGGCCGGCTCGCCCGGTCTCTTGGTAGTAGCCCTCGACGCTCTTGGGTAGGTCGAGGTGGGCGACGAAGCGCACGTCGGGCTTGTCGATGCCCATGCCGAACGCGATGGTCGCGA
>JBDTQN010000276.1:0-3596 GCA_039932215.1 Pseudolysinimonas sp.
GACGCTGGTCTGCCTGCATCCGCTGCCGACGCACGGCGGCTTCATGGACTCGCATATTCTGCGCAAGGCCGCCGCCCGGCTGCCGGCGCTCGCCGACCTGGCCGTGCTGCGCTTCAACACCCGCGGCACGACGTCGCCGCGCGGCACCTCTCAGGGCGCGTTCGATGGGGGAGACGCCGAGCAGCTCGACGTCGCGGCCGCGATGGCGTTCGTCGCCGAGCGCGCGCTCCCGAATCCGTGGCTCGTCGGCTGGTCGTTCGGCAGCGAGCTGGTCATGAAGTACGGCGTGCGGCATTCGATCGCCGGAGCGATCCTGCTCTCGCCGCCGCTGCACCGCACGACCGAGGCCGAGGTCGCCGCGTGGGAGGGCTCCGGCATCCCGCTGGTCGCGCTCATCCCCGAGTTCGACGACTACCTGAAGCCCGCCGAGGCGGCCGTCCGGTTCGCGTCGGTGCCGAGCGCACAGTTAGTCGCGGTCGAGGGCGGCAAGCACCTCTGGGTCGGCGAGAAGCAGACCCGCCGTGTGCTCAACGAGATCGTCGCCCGCGTGAACCCCGCCGCATCCCCCCTGCCCATCGAATGGAGTCCCGCCGCATGAAGTCCGTCACCCCCCAGGAGTTCGCCGCGCTCGAGGGTGCGAACCTGATCGACGTGCGCGAGCCCGACGAGCTCAGCGTGGTGCGCACCGAGGTCGCCCAGCCGCTGCCGATGAGCACGTTGCAGGATCACCTCGGCGAACTGCCCGACGGACCGATCTATGTGCTGTGTCACTCCGGCGGTCGCAGCGCGCGCGTGACCGCGTTCCTCGAGCAGCAGGGCTACGACGCGATCAACGTCGAGGGCGGGATCACCGAGTGGGAGGCCCAGGGCCTCCCCGTGCTGCGCCCGTAGTCGGGCGTCCCCGCCGCCCGAACCCGCTGGCGCCCCTACAGCTCGTTCTGACGGGGCACGATGACCTGCTTGATGATGAGCAGGATCGCCGCAGCGACCGGGATCGCGATGAGAGCGCCCAGGATGCCGAGAAGGGTTCCGCCGGCGAGTGCGGCCACGACGACCACGACACCGGGCACCTTGACCGCGCGCTTCATGATCGTCGGGCTGATCACGTAGGCCTCGACCTGCATGTAGACCAGGTAGTAGATGCCGACGATCAGCACGGCGGGCCAGTTGTCGGCCTCGAACAGCCCCACGCTCGCGGTGATGAGCACGGCGCCCGAGATCGTTCCGACCAGCGGGATCAGCGAGAACAGGAATGCGAGGAACGCGAACAGCGCCGCGTACTCGATCGGGTTGCCGAGGATGAGCCCCAGCACCGTCATGAAGGCGAGGGTCAGCACGCCGTTCGCGAGGCCCAGTACGACCTGACCGCGCACGTACTTGCCGACCGAGTCGGAGATCTGCTCGGCGATGTCGATGAACTTCTCGCGCTTGGTGGCCGGGATCAGCTGGTACAGGCCGCGCTTGATGCTCGACAGAGACGCGACGAAGTACAGGGTGAGGATCAGGACGATGACGCCGCCGAATGCACCGCTCGCGATCGTGAGGACGGTGGTGAACACGCCACTGGTGATGTTGCCGAGGTTGTCGTTGAAGAAGCCGGTGACGTTCGTGACCACGTCGGCGTAGGGGAGCCAGGCGAGGTTGTCTTTCCACCACGCCTCGACGACACCGTCGTTGACGACCGCATCGATGATGTCGGGTGCCTGTGAGATCAGGTTGCCGACCTGGTCGGCGATGACCGGGATGATCGCGAGGACGAGTCCGGCGAAGACTGCCAGGATGCCGACCAGGACGATCAGGATGGCGAGCCAGCGCGGCAGGTTGCGCTTCTCGAGCCACGAGACGGCCGGGTCGATGCCGAGGGCCAGGAACAGTGCGGCGCCGACGTACGTGATGATCGGCCCGAGCACCGTGATGCCGCCACCGATGGCGACGGCGACGAGCACGCCCAACCCTCCGAAGAGGCCGAGCCGGAACGCGTTCTGGATCTTCACAGCGCCAGGCTACTAGCCCGCACGAACAACCCGTGACTAGTTGACGTGCTCGCGCTCGCGGGTATCTTCATCGATGTCGTCGCCTGCGTCCTCGGCCGTTGCGGGCTCCTCGGTGGCCGGCGCGGCCGGCTCCTCGGGTGCCGCCGCCGGGAATCCGTGATCCGACGCGACGCGCTCCGCCTGGGCGAGGACGCCGCGCAGGTTCTCGATGTACCCGGCGACCTGCTCGCGTTCGCCGCGGATCTGCTGCAACCGCGACTCGGCGTCGCCGAGCAGCGCGGTGGCGCGCGATTCGGCTTCGGCGACCATGGCCTTGGCGCGGCTTTCGGCGTTGGCGAGCACCTCTTTCGAGGTGGCCTTCGCTTCGGAGACGAGCGCCTTGGCTTCGGCTTTCGCGGTGGTTCCGATGCCGTCGGCCTCGGCCCGCTTGTCGGCGGCGCGCTTGGTGGCCGCTTCGAGCTGGGCCTGGGCTTCGTCGAGGAACTTCTGGGTGGTGGCGGATGCCTCGGCGTGCTTGGCGGCGTACTCTTTCTCAGCCTCATCGCGCCGGGCGCTGAGCTCGACTTCGAGATCGGTCTTGGCCTGCTCAGCGGTCGTGGCGAGACGCGCGGCCAGTTCAGACGTGTCGCGCTCGATGCGGGCACGGGTCGATTCGACTTCTTCGGCGATCTGCGCGCGCTTGCGGGCGACCTCACGGTCGATGTCTTTGCGCTTCTTGTCGAGGTCAGAGGCGAGCGTGGCGCGGGCCTGCGCGATCTCGTTGTCGACGTCGGAGTTGCGGTGCGCGAGTTCGGCCTCGAGGGTCTCTCGGGCGCCGGTCTGCTCGGCCTGCCACGCCTCGCGAGCGCCGGCCAGTTCGGCGGCGAGCGACTCCCGGGCGCCGGTGATCTCGGCTTCGAGGGCGGCGCGACGGCTGGTGAGCTCGGCTTCGAGTTCGGCGCGGGCGCGCGTGGTCTCGGCTTCGAGCTCGGCACGGGCCTGGGCGGTAGCCGCCTGCAGTTCGGCGTTGGCGGTGCCGGTCGCGGCCTCGAGTTCTGCGCGGGCGCGCTCGGTGTCGGCATCGAGGGCGGCGTCGGCGGCGGCGGTGTCGTTGGCGAGCGCGATCTTCGCGTCGTTCGTCTCGCGGGCGAGGTCGGTTCGACCCTGCTCGAGATCGTGGGTCAGTTCGGCGCGGAGCCGCGTGGCCTCGGCTTCAAACTCGGCGCGCTGGGCGGCCGTGTCGCGGGCGAGGGCGGCAGCCTCTTCACGGGCGGCGGCGAGCTCTTGCTGCGCCGCGGAACGGGCCTCGGCGACCTCGCGCTCGGCTTCGGCGCGCACGCCGCCGGCGTCGCGCTGGCCCGCGGAACGGGTCTCGGCCGCTTCGGCCTGGATCGCGGAACGGATGGCGGCGGCTTCGCGGGTGGCGTCGGCCACCATGGTCTCGGACTCTTCGCGAGCGCGGGCGAGGGTCTCGGTGGCCCGCTCGTTCGCGTCGCCCAGGATGGCATCCACCTGGGCCTGTGCGTCGGCGGTCAGGGTCGCGGCGTGCGCCTCGATCTCTGCGCGTTGCTGCGCGAGTTCGGACTGGACGCTGGCGCGCAGGTTCTCGGCGTCGATGTCGGC
>JBDTQN010000277.1:0-3547 GCA_039932215.1 Pseudolysinimonas sp.
CGTGCCCCATTGATCGTGGATGTGATGGTCGGGGTCGCTGAGGATCGGGAACGTCAGGTGGTCGTTCTTCACGAACTTCGCGAGCTTCGGCACGTCGTCGCGTGAGATGCCGACGACGCGGTAACCGGCGCCGTTCAGCTGGTTGAGGCTGTCGCGGAAGTCACACGCCTGCGTCGTGCACCCCGGCGTCATCGCTTCAGGGTAGAAGTACACGATGACCTTCTGGCCGCGCAGCGACGAGAGCGTCAGGGGCACGCCGTTCTGGTCGGGCAGGGTGAAATCGGGGGCGGTCTGGCCGGGCTCGAGCCGGATGGAAGCGGTCACGGCTGCATGCTATCGTTGTCCCTCGGTTCGGTTCTGTGTTCACCAAACACAGCCGGCCCACGCACCTCTAGCTCAATTGGCAGAGCAACTGACTCTTAATCAGTGGGTTCCGGGTTCAAGTCCCGGGGGGTGTACTCAAAAGCCCCGATAGCTCTCGCCAGCTGCGGGGCTTTTGTCTGCCCATCACCGTCGAAGGGATCCCCGTGCTCGAACCGGTCGTACTCACCTCGAACCGGCCCGCGCCGCGGTTCTATCGCGGTGGTCGTCGCATCACCGACTTCCGCGGCGACGCACCCGCGGGCGAGTTCGAGCCGGAGGATTGGGTCGGGTCGACCACCACCGTCGCCGGGCACGAGGCCTTGGGTCTGACGGTGCTGCCCGACGGGCGCACGCTCGCCGACGCGGTCGCAACCGACCCCGAGGGGTGGCTCGGGGCCGCTCACGTCGCGCGGTATGGGGCCGACACCCGGCTGCTGGTGAAGCTGCTGGATCCGGGGCAACGACTCCCGGTGCATGCGCACCCGAGTGCCGCGTGGGCGACTGAGCATGTCGCTCGCGCCCACGGGAAGGTCGAGGCCTGGTTCATCCTGTCGCCCGGAGACGTGCATCTGGGCCTGCGCGCCGACGTGAGCGACGCCGACCTGCACACGCTCGTCTCCGCGCAAGACACCGCGGGCTTGTTGGCTCTGCTCAACACGGTGCCCGTCGTGGCGGGCGACGTCGTGTTCGTGCCCGCCGGCGTGCTGCACGCGATCGGCGAGGCTGTTCTGCTGGTCGAGCTGCAGGAGCCGGAGGACCTGTCGATTCTGCTCGAGTGGCGCGGGTTCGAGCTCGACGGCGAACGCGACGGCCACCTCGGCGTCGGCTTCGACCTCGCGCTGACGGCGGTCGATCACCACGCGCTGACGCCGGCGCGTCTCGCCGAACTGGTGCGTCCTGCGGGTTACGGGTCGGTGTTCCCGACCGAGGCGGATGAGTTCTTCCGGCTCGAGCGGGTCGCGGTCGACGGCACGGCCACCCTGGACGCGGGGTTCACGATCCTCGTGGTCACCGAGGGTGAGGTGCGAATGGGCGACCTGACACTGCCGCGCGGCCGCACGGTGGTGGTTCCGGATGCCGCGGGGGCCATAGTGCTCAGCGGGCGTGGCGAGGTGCTCGCCTGCAGGCCCCCGGCATCCTGACCCTGTCGCTAGTGACGGCGACGATTCAGCCGGTGCAGAGCCTCAGGACGCTGGGCGTCGCGCGAGCCGGTCTTGTCGGACTCGACGATGAACGTCGGCTCGTTGCTGCTGGCCGAGAACTTCTGCCCCTGGAAGATGAAGTCGTTGCTCTTGCGCTGAATGACCCGCCCCCGTGTTTCGCCCTGCGAGGTGTTCCATGAGACGCGGTCCCCGACCGTTACTGATGTACTCATGTGTCCACGGTAGGCCGGGGTTGCTGACCATCGGCAGGGAGACACGCCGCTGCCCCGATCAGGGGACTGCGGGTCGTGCGGACGGCGGGGTACGTTCGCCGAGTGCATGCGCTCGAACTCGTCGGCCTGACCAAGCGCTTCGGCAGCGCGACAGCCGTCGATGGACTCAGCCTGCAGGTGCCGCACGGTTCGTTCTACGGAATCGTCGGACCCAACGGCGCCGGCAAGACGACGACGCTGTCGATGGCGACCGGCTTGCTGCGCCCCGACGCGGGCAGCGCGCTGGTGCACGGCATCGACGTCTGGGAGCGTCCGCTCGAGGCGAAGCCGCTGATCGGCAACCTCGCCGACGGTGTCGACCTGTATGACCGACTGACCGGCGAGCAGCTGATCACGTTCTCGGGCCTGCTCTTCGGGCTTCCGCGGGAGACCGTCGCCGATCGCACCGCCGATCTGCTGCGCCTGCTCGACCTGGAGCATGCCGCGGGCACGATCGTGGCCGACTATTCGGCCGGCATGACGAAGAAGATCGCGCTCGCCGCCGCGCTCGTGCACTCGCCGCGCTTGCTCGTACTCGATGAACCGTTCGAGTCGGTGGACCCGGTGTCGGCGGCGAACATCCGCGACATCCTGCAGGGGTTCGTCGCGGGCGGCGGCACCGTGGTCGTGTCGAGCCATTCCATGGATCTGGTGCAGCGGATGTGCGACCACGTCGCCATCGTCGCCGCTGGGCAGGTGCTTCTCGCCGGCACGGTCGACGAGGTCCGCGGCTCGGGCGACCTCGAGATGCGCTTCCTCGACCTCGTCGGGGGTCGCCGCCACGGAGAGAGCCCGGCGTGGTTGCTGTCCTCCTGAGGCTGCGCTTCGCAGTGCTCGCGAACACTTTGCGGCGCAACGCCCTGCAGCTGTTCGCGGTGATCTTCGGGGCGGTGCAGGCCGTCGTGCTGGTCGGCGCCGTGTTCGCGGGGCTGCTCATCGCATCCACCGCCCCGCCCGCGGCAACGCAGGCGGTCGTCGTGGTCGGCGGAGCCGCGCTCGTGCTCGGCTGGATCATCGTGCCGCTGCTGTTCGACGGGGTAGAGCAGACCCTCGACCCGCTGAAGCTGGCGCGCTTCCCGCTGCGAACGGGGCAGCTCATGGCCGCCATGTTCCTGGTCGGGATCACCTGGACTCCGGGCGTCGCGACCATCCTGGTGTCGGTGGGCGGCGCGATCGGCTGGCGCCTGCACCCGGTGTCGGCCGTAGTCGCCGTCATCGCCGGACTCGTCGGGGCCGCCACGTGCGTCGTCGCGTCACGGCTCACGACGTCGGCCGTCGGCGCCTTGCTGCGCGGCCGCGGGGCCTCACGCGCGGGGGTGGTCTCGGTGGTGGTGCTGGTCGTCGCCGCCGCGCTCGCCGCGGCAACGCTCGGCGGTGTGGTCGCGGGCGGGACCGACCTGCTCGCGGTGTTCACGGCCGTGGTCGAGATCCTCGGCTGGACGCCCTTCGGTGCCGTCTGGTCGATTCCCGGCCGGCTCGCCATGGGCGACCTGACCGGCGCGTTCGCGGCCACCGTCATCGCGGTCGGCACCCTCGGCGGCCTGATCGTGCTGTGGCGGGCAGCGCTCGGGGCGACCCTGAGCAACCGCAGCGGCGGCACCGCACGCGTGCGCGCGGGTGCCCGGCTCGGACCGCTCGGCTGGATGCCGGCGACGCCAACCGGGGCGATCGCTGCTCGCGCGCTGATCTACTGGTTCCGCGACGCCCGGCACACCCGCCAGCTCGTCATCATCCCTCTGCTGCCCGCGTTGATGCTGCTCTGGTGGTGGC
>JBDTQN010000278.1:0-3528 GCA_039932215.1 Pseudolysinimonas sp.
TCCGCGGCGAGGGCGTCTGCGTCACGCGCTCCCGCGGTCTGCGGCGCGGCGTCGAGGCCCGGCTCCTCGGCGAGCGCGTGCCCGACGCCCGCGAGCTCGTGCAACTCCGCGCCTGTTGCGGCCGCGAACTCTCGGGCGGGCACAAGGAACGCCGCCTCATCGTCGTCCGAACCGGCAATCATTCGGATGGCGGCACCGGCCGCACTCACGTCATCCGCCCGAGCCACAAAGTCCATGCGGTCGGCGACGGCGTCGGAGGCATCCGTCCAGGTATAGCCGCCGAACTGCGGCGACACGGCGTCGATCAGCGAACGCAACCGCATCATCGGGCTGAGCAGCACCGCGGCCCGTGCACCTGACGTGCCCGCGGCGAGAACGCCGGCCGCCACCGCAGACCCCATCGATCCCCCGACCAGGCCGACCGCGGCATCCGGAGCCACCGACAAGCGCTCACGCAACTCGGCGAACGCGGCCGGGAACTCGGCGACAGCCTGTTCCCAGATCGGACCGTGCACCAGCACCGGGGCGTCGCGGCCCAGCAGCGACATCATCGCGTCGACGCCGCCCTCGGGCGTGCGATCACCCGACATCGGCAATCCGAGGTAGATGCGGGTCGCGTCGAGGCCGTCGAGCGGGATCGCGGACGCCATGGCGGCGGGGGTGCGCGGGGGGTCGAGCAGGTGCCAGACCACCACGACGGGCGCTCCTGTGGATGTGGCGGGGACGACGAGGAACGGAACGCCGTTCGCGGTGATGCCAGTGTGTGCGGAATCCATGGTCACATCCTGACCGTGGCCACCGACGATGTTGACGCCTACCCCGCGTCGGCACCGACGACGGGGGTCGCGGGGGTACCGATGGTGCCGTCGAAGAAGTCGACGATGCGCTGCTTGAGGTCGGCGTCGAGCATCGCGATCGAGTGGAGCGAGCCCTCGACGGTGACGAAGTCGACCGACAAGCCCGCGGCGCGCAGCCCCGCGACGAGGATCTCGGCCTGCGCCAGCGGGATCTTCTCAGCGGTCGAATGCCCCACGAAGAACGGGGGATCGGTCGCGTCGATCGCGTAGAACGGCGAGGCCCCGACCGCGGCGGGGCAGTCCTCCTCGGTGGCGCAGCCCAGGTACGCCAACTGCACCGGCACGAAGTCGTCAGACGCGGCGAGCCCCGTGAGGTCGATCGGTCCGCTCAGCTCGGCGACGGCCGCGACGCGCGTGCCGCGGGTCAGCTCACCCGAGCCGCGCGTGCCGAGCAGCGACACCAGATTGCCGCCGGCAGACCCGCCGAGGGCCCCGATGCGCTCGGGGTCGATGTTGAAACGGGTGACCTGCTCGTCTTCGCGCAGCCAGGCGACGGCGGCCTGCACGTCGTCGATCGCAGCCGGATAGGGATTCGCCGGAGCCAGCCGGTAGTTCACCGAGAACGTCACATACCCCGCGGACGCCAACCACTGGCAGACCGCGCGCCAGGCGATGTCGGCCTTGTCCCCGCGAGACCAGCTGCCGCCATGCACCACGACGATGACGGCGCGTGCCGGGATGCCGTCCTCCGGCAGCTCGGGACCGGCCGGGTCTTCGTCGCTCTCGGCGGGCGCCGCGCCATCGTCGCGGGGCGGGAGGCACGCGTCGAGCGTCTGTGCTGGATCAGCGCCGTAGGCGATGTCGGCGACCACCGGGATGTCGGGCAGGGTCGCGAGTTCGGGGTTCACCGGGACGACCTCGGGCGTCAGCACATCCGAGTCGGTCCCCGTCGGACCACACGCGGTGAGCAGCGCGGCGCCGAGCGCGAGCGCGCCGACGACCGCGATGATGCTCGTCGGGCCGCGCATGAGGTCGAATCATAATGCGGTACCCAGCCGCATCCGCTATCGTCGTCTGGTCGGCTCTCGACATCGCGGTTCCGCCGCGCGCATCACTGTACGTCGATCGGGCCGGATCGCCAGGGCATTCCCTGCGCGAGGTTATCCAGTTGCAACGTTTGCAACGCATAGGAAAACGGCCCCGGTCACCATCGCCCGGGTTCTCATCGCCGCGCGCCGCCTCTGTTCTCAGAGCGCCGCCTGGCGCTGCACTCTGTGTAAGAACACCGGAAAGAAAACAGTCATGCCTCAGAACAAAACTCCTCGCCCCTTCCGCGCGTCCGCTGACCCGGCCGCCCGTAAGCCGGGCAGCAAGAGCGCGAAGCACCGCGGGCACCGCCCCGGCGAGCTCTCCGCGTCGGCCGGCGCGGCCAAGAAGCCGCGCTGGAACTCCGACGAGCGCGTCGCCCGCGGCACCACGTCCGAGCGCCCGCGCGGCGCGGGCACCGGCACCGGTCGCCCGCAGCGCGACGACCGACCCGCCCGCGACGGCGGCTATTCGCGCGACAACGCCGGATACGCACCCAAGCGCGAGGGCTACGCCCCGAAGCGCGAGGGCTGGGCCCCGAAGCGCGACGACCGCGGCGCCGCTCCGAAACGCGACGGCTACGCCCCGAAGCGCGACGCGGCACCGAAGCGCGACTGGGACCGCAGCGCGGCACCGAAGCGCGCCGCCGATGGCCGTCCGAACTGGGAGCCCCGCGGCAAGGACGCCCGTCCCCCGCGCGACGACCAGCGCAGCGAGCGTCCCGCCCGCAGCTACGACGACCGCGCCCCGCGCACCGACGACCGCGAGCGCCCCCGCCGCACCTGGGAAGAGCGCCCGCACAAGGCACACGCCGAGCGCCCGACCCGCCAGCTGCGCGAGCGCGCCGAGCACTACACCGAGCGCCCCCGGCGCGAAGAGCGTTCGGGCCGCGACGAGCGTCCGGCCCGCAACTGGGAAGAGCGCGCCGGTCGTCCGACCCGCTCGTTCGAGCACGATGCCCGCACCCCGCACGTCATGCAAGATGACGTCGTGCTCGAGCGCCTCGAGGCGCAGGCAATCACGGCCGGCGAGACCGACGGCATCACGTTCGCCGACCTCGGCCTCGGCCAGAACATCGTGCGCGAGCTCGTCGAGCTCGGTGCCGAGACGCCGTTCCCGATCCAGGCGGCGACCATCCCCGACGTGCTCTCCGGGCGCGACGTGCTCGGTCGCGGCCGCACCGGCTCCGGCAAGACCATCGCGTTCGGTGCGCCGCTCGTCGAGCGTCTTCTCGCGATGCAGGCCGGCAACAAAGAGCGCCGCGTGTTCGGGCGCGCCCCGCGCGCCCTCATCCTGGCGCCTACTCGCGAGCTGGCACTGCAGATCGACCGCACCGTTCAGCCGATCGCCCGCAGCGTCGGACTCTTCACCACGCAGATCTACGGCGGCGTGCCCTACGCGCGTCAGCTCGGCGCTCTGCAGCGCGGCGTCGACATCGTGATCGGCACGCCCGGTCGCGTCGGCGACCTCGCCGCACAGGGCAAGCTCGACCTCTCGCAGACCGTCATCACGGTGCTCGACGAGGCCGACCACATGTGCGAGCTGGGCTTCGCCGAGCCCGTGCAAGAGATCCTCGACCGCACCGCGCAGGGCGGCCAGAAGCTGATGTTCTCGGCAACCCTCGACAAGGGTGTCGCCGAGATCG
>JBDTQN010000279.1:0-3527 GCA_039932215.1 Pseudolysinimonas sp.
GGCGGCCGGTTCTGGGTGAGCGACCGCTACTCCACCAACGGGTCCGTCGTGCGTCAGCCCGAGGCCGAACCGCGCCGCTGCGAGCCCGGCCGTCGCTACTTCGTCGTCCGCGGCACGCGCATTGACGTCGGCGAGCAGTTCTTCGTCGTCAGCTAGACCCGCGCACCCGTCGTTCCCAAGCGCCCGACAGCGGGACGATCCCCGGATGCCGGGGCCGACGGTCTGAGGCGCGCCCAGATGCGATGGGCTGGGCTCCGTGCTGCCCCCGCCCCCCATCGAGACCATCACCGTCCCCGCCGCACCCGAACCACCCGCGCCCGCCCCCTTCCCCTGGCTCGCGACCCTCGCACCCGTCGCCATGTCGCTCGTCCTGTTCGCCGTCACCCGTTCGCCGTACAGCCTCATGTTCGCCGCCCTCGGCCCCCTCGTCGCCATCGGATCGGCCATCGACGCGCGGGTCAGCCGCCGGCGCAGCGCGCGCCGCGACGCGCGTCGCGCCGCCGAGCACCACGCCGCCCTCGTCGAACGCATCGGCGCCGCACAGCAACGAGAGCGCGAGCGGCTGCTCCAGATGAGCGGTGACGTGGCGGCACCGGCCTGGCACGGGGTGCCGGGGGCGATTCCGGTACGGGTGGGGCGCGGGACGGTGGCGAGCGCCGTGCGCCTCGAAGGGGAGGCGCCGGAGGCGGTTCGGGCCGCGGCGGCCGATTCCGACGACGGACCGGTGGTCGTCGACGCTCGCGACGGAATCGGCATCGTCGGCGCGCCCGCCCTCGCCGCGGCGGTCGCGAGGGCGCTCAGTGTGCAGGTCGCGGCGCAGCTCTCGCCGGTGACAGCGCGGCTGACCGCAGCCGCGGGTGCCGACTGGGTGGCCGGCTTGCCGCACGAGGTGCTCGGGCCGGCTGACGACTCGACGTACCGCTGGCAGTGGCCCGACGGATCGGCGGTGATCACGTGGGCGGCGAGCGAGCGCGAGCTGCCACCCGGCTGCGGCGCGCGGGTGACGGCGGCATCGGTCAGCGTTCCGTGTGCCATGACGGCTCCCGAGGCGGCGGCCGCGGCCACCGAGCTCGCGCGCCGGGCCGCGGCACTCGGCCTGCGGCCACCCGGCTCGGCCCTTCCCGAACGGGTGAGCCTGCGCTCGCTGCTCGATGAGCCCGCACCAGGCGGGCCGCTCGCGGCTGCGCTCGGTCGGGACGAGCGCGGTCCCGTCATCGTGGATCTCGTTGCCGAAGGTCCGCACGCGGTCGTCGCGGGCACCACCGGATCGGGCAAGAGCGAGCTCCTTGTGTCATGGGCGCTGGCGCTGGCACGTCACACCTCGCCGGCAGAGCTGTCTCTGCTGCTCATCGACTTCAAGGGCGGAGCCGCCTTCACGCAGCTCGCCTGCCTGCCGCACGTCGTCGGCACGCTGAGCGACCTCGACCCGCGCCAGACGCGGCGCGCGATCCAGAGCCTGCGCGCTGAGCTCCTGTCTCGAGAGCGGCTGCTCGCCGAGCGCGGCGCCCGGTCCATCGACGACCTCGAGCCGGGCGCACTCGCGCGCCTGGTGATCATCGTCGACGAGTTCGCAGCGGTCGTCGCGAGCGGCCCCGACCTGCACGAGGTGTTCGCCGATCTGGCCGCGCGCGGACGGTCGCTGGGGCTGCATCTGATCCTGTGCACGCAGCGGCCCGCCGGGGTCGTCCGCGATGCCGTGCTCGCGAACATCTCGCTGCGGGTGTCTCTGCGAGTCACTGACCGGGGCGACAGCGTGGCGATGGTGGGCGACGACTCGGCGGCGCGGCTGCCCGCTGACCCGCGCGGGCGAGCGATCCTGATGCGCGACGGCATCGCCCGTCCCCTGCAGATCGCGATCGCCGCGGTCGATGACGCCGAGTGGGTCGCCGGGCACGCGCCTCCCGCCCGTGCACCGCGACCGTGGTGCGATCCGTTGCCGGCCGACCTCACCCTCGATGACGTCCCGCCGGTCGGCCGCGGCTTGGCGCTCGGCCTGCTCGACCTTCCGCACGAGCAACGGCAGCCGCCCGCCGTGTATGACCCCGAGGCGCACGGGCACCTGCTCGTCGTCGGCGCCTCGGGTGCCGGCGCGACGACCGCGCTGACGACACTGGCGGTGTCGGCGGGCGGGCAAGAGCTCCCGATCGAGGTGATCTCGGCTGACCCTGCCGACGCCTGGGCGCAGCTGACCGCGCTCCCCGCCAAACGCGTCATGGTCGTCATCGACGGCGTCGACGCCCTCCTGGCACGGGCGGACCCCGACGATCGGCACGAGCTGCTCGAGATCGTCACCGCGTTGCTGCGTCGCGGGGGCACGGGCGCGCCGATCGTTGTGGTGAGTGCGCGGCGGCTGACCGGGGGCCTGGCCGGTGTGGCGGGGCTGTTCGGATCCCGTCTGCTGCTGCGCCAGAGCACCCGCGACGAGCATCTGCTCGCGGGTGGCGACCACGACACGTTCGACCCCGGTCAGGTGCCCGGATCGGGACTCTGGCGCGGGGCGGTGGTGCAGGTCGCCCAGACGCCTGCCGGGGTCCTGCCCGCACCGCGGGTGCCGGCGCCCACCCGCGTCGCAGTCGGGTCCGACCCGGTGCTGGCGATCGTGGCGGTGCGCCCGTCCGAGTGGATCGCCCGGCTGCGCGGCGCCGGCGTGCGCGTCGTCGAGCTGGGCGGTGTCCCCGTCGATGACTCCCTCGATGCCGACCTGCTGCACACGCCTGCGTCATCCGCGACCGTGATCATCGGGGATCCGGACGCCTGGCAGGCCGAGTGGGCGCTCTTGACGAGGGCGCGAAGGGAATGGCCGATCGTGTTGCTGGGATGCGCGGCCGCAGACCATCGGGCGCTGCTGCGTGACCGGCAGCACCCGCCGCCGCTCGCATCCAGACCTGGCGAATGCTGGCTCGCGAGCGGCGGACGCGCCGTGCGCGCTGTGCTCGAAATCGCATCCGGCGCATGAATCCGAAGAATTTCGCCCCGCGAACCGCTGATTTCGTGAAATCTATGTTTCGGGGTGGGCGTTTCCGCCGTCTTGGCGTTCCGACCTGACCCGGCGTATGTCAGTATCGTCACACGGCGCGCAGGCGCCACCCGTCTCCAGTGTTCCGAAGGAGCCTCCACATGTCGCGGTCCCTGCCCGAAGATCCCCTGATCCGCTCCTTGGTCGTGCAGGCGCGTCGCGCGCAACTGACCCGGCGCTCGATCCTCGCCGGCGCCGGCGTGGGTGCCGGGGCCCTGGCCCTCGCCGCGTGTTCTCCGACCAGTCAGGGCAAGCCGACATCGCCGCCCGACAACTCGGCCAACGACAAGACCCTCACCTGGGCGAACTGGGCGCTCTACCTCGACGAGGATGACTCCGGCGATCACCCCACCCTCAACGCGTTCACCGCCGACAGCGGGATCGACGTCTCGTACAAGGTCGACGTCGACGACAACAACTCGTACTACGGCAAGGTCAAAGACCAGCTCGCGCTCGGCCAGGACATCGGCGCCGACACGGTCTGCCTCACCGACTGGATGGTCAGCCGCTG
>JBDTQN010000280.1:0-3526 GCA_039932215.1 Pseudolysinimonas sp.
CCTGCTCGGCGGATTCGTTCTGCTCAGCCTCGGGCTCGCGTTCCTGTTCACCCCGCTGTTCAGCGTGTCGCTCGGTTCGCTCAAGCCGCACCTGTACTCATACGGCAGCGCGACAGTCGCGACCCTGCAGCAGGTCGCCGGTGCCGCTGGCGTCGCCATCTTCGTCGCGCTGTACGCGACGGGCCTGGCAAGCGCGGGCAACGTCGACCCGAACCACCCGTCGGCGGCCGAGGCGGCGTCGGGTGCGCACCTGGCATTCCTCGCGGGTGGCTTCATCTCGTTCGCGGTGATCGTGCTGACGTTGTTCGTGCGCAAGCTCGAGACTCCGGCCATGGCCGAGGGCGAATGGGCGGGCGCCGAGGCTCACTGACCGGTCCAGGGGGCGGGCTCCGGTAGCGTGACCGGAGCCCGCTCACCGCACAAACCGCTGACGGCTACTGCCCAGCGAGGTGCGCGGCTTCGGTCCGGCTCGACGCCCCCGTCTTGCGCAGGATCGCCGATACGTGCACGCTCACCGTCTTGCGGCTGATGTACAGCCGCTCGGCGATCTGGCCGTTGCTCAGGCCCTCGGCGACGAGCGTCAGCACCTGCTGCTCGCGCGAGGTCAGGCCGGCGTCGTCGCCGCGCTCGGAATGGCGTGCCCCGAGCCCCGCAGCTGATTCCAGTTCATCGGCCCACGCGAGGAGGAGACCCGCTCCGACCGAGAGCGCGTCTGCACGCAGGGCAGCCAGGGTCTCGATCCCGCCGGCGCGGTCGCCGCTCATCACCTGGGCGCGGGCGAGACCATAGGCGACCTGCAGCCGCGCCAGCGCTGGGACAGTCGGCTGCGCCGCCAGGGCGCGCACAGCCTCCCACCGTGAGACATCGTCGTCGTGAAGCTCGGCCTGCACGAAGGCGTCCCAGAACGGCCGCGTGGGCCACTCATCGCGGGCAACGATCTCGCGCAGACGCGTCTCGTCGTCGGCGCCCAGTTCGGGATCGTGCGCCGCGGCGCGTCGACGGGTCAGGATGCGGGCGACGGTCGCGGCGAGCGGCAACTCCCAGCCGGGGGAGGCCACGTGTGGCGTGGTGACCAGCACCGATGCCCAGCGCCACGCCTCGTCGAGATCGCCGAGCGCGAGATGCACGTCGGCCAGATCGAGTGCGAGTCCCGCACGCGTCTGATCTTCGAACTCTGCGAGTTCGGTCATCGAGGGTGCCCAGCGTTCGAAGATGGCGAGCGCCCCGCGGGCGTCGCCGCCCCACAACGCCGACCGCACCTTCGCGCGGCGCAGGTAGACCAGGAAGACGGCGGGCGGGTGCAGTTCGAGCGATCGGTCGATGAGGTCGGCGGCCTCGGCCCAGCGGCCCAATGCGAACAGCGGGTCGACCGTGTTGACGGTCAGGATCGCGCCCGAGGTGCGCTCGACGCCCGCTTCGCGAGCGAGGTCGAGTCCGGCTTGCGCGCGCTCGATCGACTCCTCGAATCGGCCGAGCAGGTGCAGCGTGTCGGAGGTGTTGACGTAGTACCGCAGGAGCGCATCGCGGTCGTCGCCCGCGACCTCTTTGGCGAGCGCATAGTCGGCCATTCCCTGCTCGAACCGCCCGGCATGCACATGCGTGCCACCGCGGACATTGGCCGCGACCGACTTGGACCGTCTCGCCGATTCGGGGGCGATCTCGAGCGCTTCGGTCGCGGCGGCGATCGCGTCCGCCTCCCGTCCGCTCACCATGTACTGGGCCGCCATCTCGCCCAGGATGTTGGCGCGCAACATCGGGTCGCCGTCGTCGCCGAGTACCTCGAGGGCGAGCTCGAAGACCCCGATCGATTCGGGTCGACCATCGACGTTGAGCATCATCCCCTTGTTGCGCAGAAGCCGGGCGTGCGCATCGCGGTCGGTGGGATCGACCTCGGCCAGGGCGAGCTCGACGGTCGCGAGAGCCCGCTGGGGTTCGCCCGCGTTCCGCCAGCTGACGGCTGTGAACTCGAGCAGCTCGACGTGGCTCATCTGCGAGACCCCCGCGGGGTCGGCGACACGGTCCCACAACGAGAGCGCACGCTCGCCCAGTTGCGCAGCGCTGGCGTAGGCGAAGGCGATCCGGCTGAGACGCGCACCCTCGAGGGCGGCGCGGAACGCCTCGTCAAGGGCGTGGGCCTCCATCCAGTGGTAGGAGATGAGCACGGCGCGGGCGGCGGCCTGCGCGGGGTCTCCGGTGCGCGACTCAAGCGCTCGGGCGTAGCCCACGTGCACGCGCGAGCTCTCGCCCGGCAGCAATTCGGCGGCGACCGCCTCGCGCACGAGCGCGTGACGGAAATCGAAGCGTTCGCGTGCAATCACCAGCACTCCGGCGTCGATCGCCTCACGGAGCGCCGCCTCGAGCGGAGCGGTGTCGAGGCCACTGATCTCGGCCAACACCTCCTGCTCGACGCGGCCACCGCCGACGGCGAGCACGCGCACGATCTGCTGCGCATCCGGGCTGAGTGTCTCGTACCGCCCGAGCAGCAGCTCGCGCAGCGTGTCGGGAACCGGTCCGCCGTCACCCGTGCGATCGAGTCCGAGCAGTTCTTCGACGAAGAACGGCACCCCTTCGCTGCGCTCGAACAGGGATCGCGCCTGTTCGGTGCTCGGCATCACGCCGAGGATCTCGCCGGCCTGGGCACGCACCTCGGTCGCCGAGAGCCGCGCGAGCATGATGCGGCTGGTGCGCCGGTTGCGTTCGAGTTCGGCGAGCACGCCGCGCAACGGGTGACCGCGACCGACGTCGTCAGTGCGGTAGCTCAGCACCAGCAGCAGTCGACCGGTCTGCAGGACCCGTGCCGCGAACCGCAGCACATCGAGCGTGGCCGCGTCGGCCCAATGCAGGTCTTCGATGATCACCACGAGTGGGCGTTGCGAACTGAGACGCTCGAGCAGCGTGGTGACCACCTCATCCAACCGGTCGATGCCGGTGCGCTCGTCGCGGTCGGCGGGCGGACCGCCGTCGATCATGGCGCGGAGTGCAGGCCGGGCGGCTCCCGCGGCCTCGACCACGGCGTCGGCACCGAATGTCGCCGCCAGGCCACGGAAGACGCCGGCGAGAGGGACGTAGGGGAGGCCGACCGTGCCGAATTCGACGCACTGGCCGGTGACGACCACGGCGGTCTCATCGAGCGACGCCCGGAATTCTGCGAGCAGCCGCGACTTGCCGATGCCGGCCTCGCCGCCGATCACGGTGATGTGCGGACCGGTGACGGCGGTGGCCTCGAAGGCGTCGGTCAATTCGGCGAGCTCGGCGTCGCGGCCGATCATCACGGCTGTGCTGGTCGACGCCATGACTCCATTCTGGGCGGAACCAGGGACAGGCCGCACCTCAGTGCGACGTCGAGGGCACGCAGATCAGCGCGCCGGTCGCCGTCGTGCGGGCGACCGGCACCTCGGCGCGCTCGACGGCGATGCGGGCGCGCTCGGCACGCTGTGCGAGTTCGCGCTCGCTCACGAGAAGGGCGGTGATGCGGTAGTCGGAGAGGATGTCCATGCCTCTACCCTGTGATCTGAGGTAGGGCAGG
>JBDTQN010000281.1:0-3514 GCA_039932215.1 Pseudolysinimonas sp.
ACGGTCGATCTGGGCGAGTGCGGTCTCGAGGGCCTTCTCGCGGTCTGCAGGTGATGGCATGGTGCGTCCGTTCTGTAGGTGCGCCCGTAGGCTGCCGATCTGTCACTGGCCGATGCTGCAGGGCCGATGACTTCTTGACAGGGCTGGTCGTTCCCGACGAGTTCGAAGCTACGCCCGGGCACCGACATGAGGCCGGAGCGACGGGCGGAACGTGCACAACTCGTCTTCGAATGACGTTGTAGAGGACACTACAGACATCCGAACAGATGTTCGAGAGGTTCGAGCGGCGGCGTGTCGCCTACCCGCGCGGAGGAACCGGCCGACCCGCTCCGTGCCAACGCTGCGGCGGAACCTCTTGCACACGGCAGAGCGCGAGCCACACCTCACGCGGCGACACCCCCGCAGCGAGCGCCTCGCTCGGGGTTCGGTTGCCCAGTTCGACGATCACGGTGTCGCGCAGCAGGACGCGACCGAAGGCGCCGAACTCCGTCTCGACCGCGTTCTGGAACTCGCTGAGCTTCACGGACACAGCCTCACACGACGATGCCCCCGGCGCGAACCGGGGGCATCGAGGATGTGGCTGAGCGGAATCTCGTTAGCGCGAGACCAGGTCTCCGTCGAATTCTGCGACGAGCTCGTCGGGCAGCGTGTCGGGGACGACGGCGTGAGCGGCGAACCGGGCGCCGGCGGGGCCGTTGGCGAAGTCGACGCCTTCGACGATGGCCAGGCGATCGCCGACCTCACGCATGATGACCGAGATCGGAGTGTCGAGCGCGTCTGCCACCGACGCGAGGATCTCGCTCGAGGCCTCTTTCTGCCCGCGTTCGACCTCGCTGAGGTAGCCCAGGGCGACGCTGGCGCGCGAGGCGACCTGACGCAGGGTCATGGCCTTCTGGAGACGGAAGTCACGGAGGACGTCACCGATTTCTTGACGAACCAGGACCATGATGGCCATCCTCTCTTGTGCCTGTCGGCGGTGCCGGGGAGGTAAAGATACCCCGCCCGGTGATCAAACTCTAATTCGTGTCGACTGCATGATGCCTGTGACGACACGATCTGTAACGAGATCGAAACGCCCACTATTCCGGGAGGAGTCGTCGAAGTCGCAACAGTGATTCGGAGACAGTGTCGCCCCGGATCGCCGCGCGGTCACCCCCCAATTCGAGCCCCACCGCCGTCACTTCGTCGCCGATCGCGAAACCGAGCCACACCTCACCCGGCTCGTGGCCGTCTTGCGGGTCGGGTCCGGCGGCTCCCGTGGTCGCGATGCCGACGTCGGCACCGAGGCGGGAGCGCACCCCTGCCGCCATTTGCTTCGCGACACCTGCATGGATGGCGCCCACGGCATCCAGAAGCTCAGAATCGACGCCCAGCAGCGAGGCCTTGAGGTCGGTCGCGTAGGCGACCACTCCCCCGCGCACGACGGCCGAGGCGCCCGGCACGGCGATCAGCTCGGCGACGAGCAGGCCACCGGTGAGCGATTCGGCGACCGCGATCGTGAGGCCGTGCCTGCGTAGCGTCTCGACGATCTCGGCAGCGATCACGAGCCGGATGCGGCAGCGGCCTTGGCGACCCGACCGGCGGCCCAGGCGTGCCACAGGTACTCGATGCCGCTCACGACCGTCAGCACGACGGCGGCAGACATCAGCACGAAGTTCACGACGTTCATCCACTCGCCGAGCAGCGACGGGAACGGCACCAGCGCGAAGCTGATCGCGATCGCCTGCACCCAGGTCTTCACCTTGCCCAGGATGCCGGCCGCGATGACGCGGTCGCGCAGAGCGACGAGCCGCCACACCGTGATGCCGACTTCGCGCACGAGGATCACGACGGTGACCCACCACGGCAGCTCGCCGAGGATCGAGAGGCCCACGAGAGCACCGCCGATGAGCACCTTGTCGGCGATCGGATCGAGCAGCTTGCCCTGGTCGGTCACGAGGTTGCGGTCGCGCGCCAGGAACCCGTCGACGGCGTCGGTGAGGATCGCCACGAGGAAGAGCCCGGCGGCCAGCCAGCGGAACAACCCGTTGTCGCCGGCATCGACGATCAGCAGGTACACGAAGACCGGGGCGAGCAGGATGCGGAGGACCGTGATGATGTTGGCGACGTTGCCGGCGCTGGCGGTGGTCTCGCCGCGCGCGACCACGCGGCCCTTCATGGGGTTCGGACGAGACGCGGGAGCGGGCGGTGTGGCGCTCATGTCACTCCCTGCCCGTCAAGCTCCAGGCGTCCTCGTCCGAGGGCGCATCGTCCTCAGGATATCCGGTCGCCCCGGGCGCAGGACTCTGCGCCGGGACGGAGTCGACCGCCGACTGCCCGCGCAGCTTCGCCAGCACGTCGGGCAGCTGCTCGGGGGTCACGAGCACGTCGCGTGCCTTCGACCCCTCTGACGGGCCGACGATCTCGCGGGACTCCAGCAGATCCATCAGGCGGCCCGCCTTCGCGAAACCGACTCGCAGCTTGCGCTGCAGCATCGAGGTCGACCCGAACTGCGTGTTCACGATCAACTCGGCGGCCTGCAGCAGCACCTCGAGATCGTCGCCGATGTCACCGTCGACCTCGCGCCTCTCGATCACCGCCTCGACGTCGTTGCGGTACTCGGGGCGGGCCTGGGCGGTCACGTGCGACACGACGGCGGCGATCTCGTCTTCGGTGACCCAGGCGCCCTGCACGCGGATCGCCTTCGAAGCGCCCATCGGCATGAACAGCCCGTCGCCCTGGCCGATCAGCTTGTCGGCGCCGGGCTGATCGAGAATCACCCGGGAGTCGGTCATCGACGACACGGCGAACGCCAGCCGTGACGGCACGTTGGCCTTGATGAGGCCGGTCACGACGTCGACACTCGGCCGCTGCGTCGCCAGCACGAGATGGATGCCCGAGGCGCGCGCGAGCTGGGTGATGCGCACGATGCTGTCCTCAACATCTCGAGGCGCCACCATCATCAGGTCGGCGAGCTCATCGACAACGACGAGCAGGTACGGATACGGCTGCAACTGCCGCTCCGACCCGACGGGAAGCACGATCTCGTTCGCGAGCACGGCGCGGTTGAAGTCGTCGATGTGACGGAATCCGAACGACGCGAGGTCGTCGTACCGCATGTCCATCTCTTTCACGACCCAGGCAAGCGCCTCGGCGGCCTTCTTCGGGTTCGTGATGATCGGAGTGATGAGGTGCGGCACGCCCTGGTACGCGGCCAGCTCGACGCGCTTGGGGTCGATGAGCACCATGCGCACCTCGGCCGGCTTCGCCCGCATCAGCACGCTGGTGATCATCGAGTTGATGAAGCTCGACTTGCCCGACCCTGTCGCCCCCGCAACGAGCAGGTGCGGCATCTTGGCCAGGTTCGCGACGACGAACCCACCCTCGACGTCTTTGCCGAGGCCGATCGTCATCGGGTGAGTGCTCTTGGCGGCGGCCCCGGATCGCAGCACGTCGCCGAGCGACACGATCTCGCGGTCTTTGTTCGGGATCTCGATGCCGATCGCGCTCTTGCCCGGGATCGGCGACAGGATGT
>JBDTQN010000282.1:0-3513 GCA_039932215.1 Pseudolysinimonas sp.
CGTACTTTCGCCCGATGCCCCGCGCTCGCGGCCCCGCCACCCTGGGTACGTGACCAACCAACTCACCGCCACCCCGGCATCCACCCGAGCCCCACGCAGAGGCCGCCCCGAGTGGCTCATCCCCGTCGGCCTGCTGCTGCTCAGCCTCGTGCCCGTGTTCGCGGGCGCCAGCCGCATCAGCGAGCTGGCGTTCGGCGCCGAGATCACCGAAGCCAACGCGCGCTTCTTCCACTCGCCGATTCCGGTGATTGCGCACGTCATCGGCGCGACGACGTACCTGGTGCTCGGCGCGTTCCAGTTCCTGCCGCGGCTACGCCGGGGGCGGCCCAGTTGGCACAAGATCGCGGGGCGCATCCTCGTCCCCGCGGGCCTGATCGCCGGGCTGTCCGGGATGTGGATGGGCGTCTTCTACGAACGTCCCGTCTTCGACATGGTGGTTCGCCTGACGTTCGGCGCACTGATGGTCATCTGCCTGCTGCTCGGCCTGCGAGCCGTGCTGCGCCGCGACTTCTCGACACATCGCGCCTGGATGATCCGCGGCTACGCGGTCGGCATCGGCGCCGGCACGCAGGTGTTCACCACGCTGCCGTTCGTGATCGCGTTCGGGGGAGCGCAACTCGATCCGACTGCCACGGCTCTGTTGCTTGTTGCCGGCTGGGTCATCAACCTCAGCGTCGCCGAGGTCGCCATCCGTCGCGCCGGTGCGACCCGCCGGTCCGTAGCATGAGCACCATGATCGGGCGCCTGCGTTCGCTGTGGAGTATCGCCCCGGCATCGCCCGCGCCGCCGAAGCGGGTGTGGCGCGACTGGCTGCTGGTCACTGTGTTTCCCGTGCTTATCGTGGTCGAGGGCCTGTTGCGCACCGACCTGACCAACCGGGTCCCGTCTATCGTCGTCGCCATCGCGGTCGTCGCCACCCTGCTGTGGCGTCGCACCCACCCGCTGCTGATGTTCGCAATCGGCTTCGGTGTCACCGAAGGCTTCGCCCTCGTCACTGGTCACGATCTGCAGCTCTACTCGAGCGCCTACCTGCTCGTGCTCGTGTACGCGGTCTTCCGCTGGGGGTCGGGCCGCGCGCTCGTCATCGGGGGAGCATTGATGCTCGCCTCGACCTTCGTCTCGACCGTACGCGTGCCGTTCGAAGTGGCAGACCTGATCGGCGGACTGCTGTTCTTGCTGGTCACCGCGACACTCGGTCTGCTGATGCGCTTTCGGGCAAGTGCACGGATGCGGGACCGGGACCGCGCGAAATCCGAAGAACGCGAAGAGCTGGCCCGCGATCTGCACGATACTGTCGCGCACCACGTGTCGGCGATCGCGATCCAGGCACAGGCCGGGCTCGCCACCGTCGGCACCAATCCCGACGCGGCGACCGCGGCGCTGCGGGTCATCGAGGCGGAGGCGTCACGCACCCTCACCGAGATGCGTGCCATGGTGCGCGTGCTGCGCCGCGACAAGGCGGCCGAACTCGCACCCGCCGCTCACATCGCCGACCTGCACCAGCTGGCTCGCGCCGCAGATCCCGTCATCGACGTGCAGGTCACCGGAGACGTCGACAGTCTTGCGGCGCCGATCGCGAGTGCGGTGTTCCGCATCGCGCAAGAGTCGGTCACCAACGCCCGACGCCACGCGCGCACGCTTTCGCGAATCGACATGAGAGTGGATGTCGACGACAGTCGCGTGCGCCTGTCCGTCCACGACGATGGCGCGGCCGGCCCGACCGGAGAGCCGGGCTACGGCATCACCGGCATGACCGAGCGGGCCGCACTGCTCGGCGGCACCTGCACCGCCGGCCGCTCGGCCGACGGCGGCTGGACCGTCACGGCCGAGCTGCCGCGAACCGGCGTGGCGGCCGCATGACGATCCGGGTGCTGATCGCCGACGATCAAGAGCTCGTGCGCACCGGGTTGCGCATGATCCTCGACGCGCAGGACGACATCGAGGTCGTGGGTGAGGCGATCGACGGCGAACAAGCCGTGGATTTCGCCAACGCACTTCGACCCGACGTGTGTCTCTTCGACATCCGGATGCCGCGGCTCGACGGCATCGAAGCGACCCGCATTCTGGCGGGGCCGGGTGTCGAGAACCCGATGGCCGTAGTCGTGATCACCACGTTCGACCTCGACGAGTATGTGTATTCGGCGCTGCGTGCGGGTGCGCGCGGGTTCCTTCTCAAGGACGCCGGCTCTGCCCTGCTGGGTCAGGCGATCCGCGCAGCTGCCGAGGGGGACGCCCTCATCGCCCCGAACGTGACCGTGCGCCTTCTCGAGGCCTTCGCCGGTGCGGCGCAACCCGAGGCCACGCCGCTGACGCAACCCACGGAGCCGTTGACCGCCCGCGAAGAGCAGGTGCTCGCCACGGTCGCGCGTGGCCTCAGCAATTCTGAGATCGCCGCCGAACTGCACATCACCCTCTCGACCGTGAAGACGCACCTGGCGAGCCTCATGACCAAGCTCGGCCTGCGCAACCGCGTCGAGATCGCGATCTGGGCGCTCGCTCGTGGTCGCCAACACTGAGCAAGGAGCACGATCATGAACACGACGACAGAGAAGGCGCCGACTCTCCCACCGCGATGGATCATCCGGATCATCTGGGTTCTGCATCGCGCGATGTTCTCGGTCACCGGCGGTCGCCGCGGACTGTGGCTACCGAAACCGGACCGGTGGGGCACCATGCGCGTCACCACGACCGGACGACGCAGCGGCAAGAAGCGCAGTGTGATCCTCGGCTACTACGAGGACGGGGCGAACCTGATCACGATGGCGATGAACGGCTGGGGTGAGGGTGAACCGGCCTGGTGGCTGAACCTGCTGGCAGATCCGAATGCGACGGTCATTCTCAAGAACGGACGACGCAAGGTAGCCGCAACAGCTGCCACGGGCGAGGAACGCGAGCGGCTGTGGGACCGTTGGCGCGGGATGGGCGACGATGTCGACGGCTACTCGAAGCGCCGCTCGACAGAGACCGCGGTGGTCGTGCTGAGCCCGCGCGCCTGAGCCGCGCGGCCGTGGTGACTTACAGCAGGTCTCCCCAGATCCACTGCAGGTCGTCGAGCACCGCACCGGGCTCCGCAATTTGTTGAGGCGCCATCGCCGTCACTCAGGTGAGTGGCTATCGAGGAATTCGTAGACCTCCGTCAGGTCCACCCCGGTGAATGTCGCCGTGGGCATGGCCGCCAAGAGCGATGAGTTGAGCCGGGCGCTCGGCCAGGCGTGCTCGGCCCAGCGGCTCGCGAGTGCGGCAGGTGGCTGCTGGCAGCAGGTCGGGTCGGGGCAGCCTGACACGCGGCGGTTGCCCGTGTCTCTGCCCCGGAACCATTTGGCGTAGGCGAACGGAGTGCCGACGCTGACCGAGAAGGCTCCCGAAGAGGTGCTCTGGATGCTCGAGGTGCACCAGTAGGTGCCCGCCGGCTTGTCGGTGTACTGGTGGTACGGGCTGAACCGGTCTTCGATGTCGAAGACCTGCCGCGCGCTCCAGTACCGGCAGACGATCTGGCCCTCGATCGCGCCGAGC
>JBDTQN010000283.1:0-3508 GCA_039932215.1 Pseudolysinimonas sp.
TGCAGGACCCGAAGATCAACATTGCTGGTATTCGGCGGGGCGAGCTGATCCCGGACCTTGGCATGATCTCGCCGGCCCGGCTGTCGAGGCAGCTCCGCCGGTTGCTCGACCTTGGCGTGATCAAGCGGGTCACCGGAACCTACCGCTACTACCTGCTGGTCACTGCCGGCGATCACTGGGTACACGACTTCAGGTCGCTGAACGTCGACGGTGCCACGGATCTCGGGTCATTCGCGATCATCTTGCAACCCGGCGTTCCCGTCACCGGGACGGTGAGGGACGCTGTCACTCCGGCGACCACTCTGCCGGGCGTCTCGGTCGCTGCATTGGGCACGACAGGCGACTTCCTGCAGTGGCTGTCGTGGGACATCGACGCCGGCGACGCGCCGATCACCGGCAGCGATGGCCTGTTCAGCATCGTTGTTCCCCTCGGCGAGACCTTTGAACTCACCTCTGTCGACCTCACCGGATCCCACCTCCCGCAGTCGTGGAATCACCAGCTGAGCTTCTGCGGATGCGGGTACGACCCGATCACCATCTCGCCGGGCGGTGTCGCCTCACCCGTCGGCCCGTACGCCTTCGACCTCATCGACGTCGGCGACGCGCTCGATGTGTCGGTCTATGCGATGCAATGGGACGGAAGCGACTACGAGAACGTCGACGTCGTCCTTGAGAAGCTGGTTTCGGGAGTCTGGGCTTTCGTCGCGCATGGCGTGACCGACTCGTCGGGGCTCGTCGATCTGATCGCCGGCGGAGACGGTGACTACCGACTGCGCTACAACGTCGGCGGCGCCGCGGCCGTGGTCACTCTCGCACTCGATACATGTGGATGTGGCCCTCCCGCCGCCTATGCGCTTGCGGACAGTGGCCGGCAGACGCTCCTCCCCGGTCTGTTCGCCACGGATCTGATCTACGTCGACCTGACGTTTGCCAAGCCGGCGGCCCCGGTGAGCGGCGGGAGTTCGACCCCACCGGCGAGGCGGGCCTTGACGTTCACGGGCGCCGCCGTCGCGCCCACCGCAACCCCCACGCCCACGCCTGCCCCGACATCCACGCCCGCGCCCTCGCCGAGCCAGACCAGCGAGCCCGCACCGAGCCCGACGCCGACCGTCGACCCGGCGCCCACCCAGAACGCGTTCGACCTGTGGTGGCTGTGGTTTCTGCTCCTCCTCATCGTCGCGCTGATCATCTTCTTCATCGTTCGCGGCATCGTCCGGCGCTGACCCAGACCGCACTCCTAGGCTGAGGCAATGGCTTCAGATCGTCCTCTGCGCGTTGGCGTGCAGATCGCCCCCCAGCACGCCTCGTACGCTGAAATGCGCGACGCGATCGCCCGGCTCGAAGACATGGGCGTCGACATCATCTTCAACTGGGATCACTTCTTCCCGCTGACCGGCGACCGCGACGGCCGGCACTACGAGGCGTGGACGATGCTCGCCGCCATGGCCGAGCAGACCTCGCGCGTCGAATTCGGCCCGCTCGTGAACTGCAACAGCTACCGCAACCCCGATCTGCAGGCAGACATGGCGCGCACCATCGACCACATCAGTGCTCGGGATGGCGTGGGCCGCTTCATCTTCGGCACCGGTTCCGGCTGGGCTCAGAAGGACTACGACGAGTACGGGTACGAATTCGGCACCGCCGGGTCGCGCCTCGACGCGCTCGCCGAAGACCTGCCGCGCATCCGTGCCCGCTGGGCCAAGCTGAACCCGCAGCCCACCCGCGATATCCCGATTCTGATCGGCGGCGGTGGCGAGCGTAAGACGCTCAAGATCGTCGCGCAGCACGCCGACATCTGGCACTCGTTCGCCGACCCCGACGCGCTGGAGCACAAGCTGGGCGTGCTGCGCACCTGGTGCGCCGAGGTCGGGCGCGATCCCGACGAGATCGAACTGTCGACCGGGGTCAGCGTGCGAGGCCTCGGCACCGCGAAACGCGCGGTGCTCGAGCATCACTACGAACTCGGGGTGCGGCTGATGCAGGGGTCGATCTCGGGACCCGAGTTCGACTTCGAACCCGTGCAAGCCCTGCTCGACTGGCGCGACGAAGCCGGCGTCTAAAGCTGGCAGCAACTCGTGCCACCGTGTCGCCCGTGGCACTGGGGTGCGTCGGTGGTCCGGCCTAGCGTTGGTCCGTGAGCACCACCATCGCACCGCCCGCCCCGACCGCCACACGTCAGCGCGTCCTGCTGTTGGGGGCGATCGCCTTCACCGTGCTGGCTTGGGCGAGCGCGTTCGTTGTCATCCGCGGTGTCGCTCCCGAGGTCGGCGGCGGAGCCCTCGCGCTGGGTCGGCTCATCGTCGGCGTCGTGGCGCTCAGCATCCTGGTACTCGTTCAGCGCCGCTGGGTCTGGCCGACCCGCAGCGACTGGGTGCGGCTCGTCATCTACGGCGTCGGCTGGTTCGGCGCCTACAACGTCGCGCTGAACCTCGCCGAGCACACCCTCGACGCCGGCACCACCGCGATGATCGTGAACATCGGGCCGATCCTCATCGCGCTCGGCGCAGGGCTGTTCCTGGGCGAGGGAATTCCGCGGTGGCTCGCGATCGGGGCCGGGGTGGCGTTCCTCGGGGTCGTGCTGATCGGCATCGGCACCTCGCTGGTCGCAGAGGGTGAGCGCCCGATCGATCCGATCGGCGTGCTCTGGTGCCTGGCGGCCGCGCTGACCTACGCCATCGGTGTGCTCGCGCAGAAGCCGATGGCGGGTCGGCTGCCCGCCTCGCAGGTGACCCTGATCGGTGCGGTGATCGGCATGCTCGCCTGCGTCCCGTTCGTCGGCCAGCTGCTCACCTCGCTGGCGACCGCGCCCACCCCGGCCTGGCTCGGCATCCTGTATCTCGGGGTCGTGCCGACCGCGCTCGCGTTCACCACCTGGGGCTACGCGCTCGGCCGCATGCCCGCCGGCCAACTGGGTGTGACGACCTACATCGTGCCGCCGCTGGCGATCGTGATGGGGCTGATCTTCTTCGGCGAAGTGCCCGCGCCGCTCGCCATCGCCGGAGGAGTCGTCTGCCTCACCGGGGTTGCGCTGTCGCGCCGTCGAAGCCGTGTCCCCGTCTCTGTCCCCGCACCGCCGAAAAATCTGCCAGAATAGGCGGTTGGTGCGCCTCTGCCCGACCCTCTATCAGGCCGTGTGCGAACCCCCTTAGAGCTTTCTGCCGAGTGTGCCCCCACGCGCACGGTTTGCAGTTCGACAATCAGATTCCAGATTTCAGGAGAATTGTGTCTGTCAAGATCCGCCTCAAGCGGCTCGGCAAGATCCGTGCCCCGTACTACCGCATCGTCGTCGCCGACTCGCGCACCAAGCGCGACGGCCGCGTGATCGAAGAGATCGGCAAGTACCACCCCACCGAAGATCCCTCGTTCATCGAGATTGACTCGGCCCGTGCGCAGTACTGGCTCGGCGTCGGCGCACAGCCGACCGAGCAGGTCACCGCGCTGCTGAAGCTCTCGGGCGACTGGGGCACCTTCAAGGGCGAGAAGGGTGCCAAGAGCACCATCCGCACCA
>JBDTQN010000284.1:0-3432 GCA_039932215.1 Pseudolysinimonas sp.
GCAACACGGCTGATTCTGGTTCAGTTGTTCTTGGTTCGAGTCCAGGTACCCCAGCAATGAACGCGGCACCTGTCGAGCCGTACTCCGCGCGCCGTGTGATCGCGCTCATCGTCGTCGGCGTCATGGGCGGCCTGCTGTCCGGGGCCTTCGGCGTCGGGGGCGGCATCATCATGGTGCCGCTGCTGATCTGGCTGCTCGGCATGGATCAGCGCCGCGCCGCCGCCACCTCGCTGGTGGCCATCGTCCCCACGGCGATCGCGGGCACCATCCAGTACCTGGTTCAGGGCGAGGTGGATGTGACGGCCGCCCTTCTGGTCGCCATCGGCGGGGTCGCCGGCTCGCTGGTGGGGACCAAGCTGTTGCGCACCCTCTCACTCGGCTGGCTGCGCTGGCTGTTCATCGCGTTACTCGTGCTGGTCGCCGTGCGCCTGTTCTTCGAGGTGCCGTCACGCGATGCGGAACTGGTCTACTCGCCCCTTGTGATCCTCGCCCTCATCGGGCTGGGTCTGCTGATGGGCGTCGCATCGGGGCTGTTCGGAATCGGTGGCGGGATCATCCTGGTGCCCCTGCTCATCTCGCTGTTCGGTATCGGCGACCTGCTGGCGAAGGGCACCTCGCTGCTCGCGATGATCCCGACGTCGTTCGCGGGCTCGGTGGCGAATGCGCGTGCGGGAATGGTCCGGCTCGCGGCCGGGCTCGTCGCCGGGCTCGCGGCGGTCGCGGCGAGCTTCGGGGGAGTGGCGCTGGCGTTCTACCTGCCCGCTCGTCTGGCGGCGGTTCTGTTCGCCGTCTTCCTGGTCATCGTCGTGGCGCAGCTGGTCTTTCGCGCGGTCCGCTCACCGAACCGCTAACTGCACCACCGCGCGCTTCGCCCCGTCGCGGGCGACCACATCGAAACCGGCGGCTTCGAATATCGAAAGCGGTCCGTGGTACAACTCGGCACTCGAGGCCCCCGTCGTCGCGTCCACGGGGTAGGCCTCGACGATGCGCGCGCCGCCGGCACGCGCCTGGTCGACGGCGGCGTCGAGCAGAGCGCGGGCGACTCCTCCGCGCCGGTGCCCTGTCCGGACGACGAAGCAGGTCACCGACCAGACGTCTGTCTGGTCGGGCGGATGCGCGCTCAGTTTCACGATCTTCGAGGTCAGGATGCGGCGATACGCGGATCGGGGCTCGACGGCTGCCCAGCCGACCGGTTCTTCGCCGTCGTAGGCGAGCACTCCCGGTCCCGCCTGGTGTGCGGCGCGTGCGTCATCGATCTCACTGCAGAGCGCGCGCTCGAACCTGCCGGGGTCGGCCGCCTTCCAGGTCGCCGAATCGACCTTGAAGAACTGGCACCAGCAGGTGGCCGGGTCTCCTCGCGTGCCGAAGACGGTGCGGACGTCCTCCCATGGGGCGTCGGCGACGGCGATGACGCGCACAGACATGGCGTCAGCGTACGACGACGGTCAGATATCGAGGCTCTCGCCGACTTCGAGCCGCGTGAAAGCGCCGCCGTTCTGTTCGGTCGCCCACTCGAGCCGGTCGGCGGCCATGCCTTTGCCCGCGGCCGACAGCGTCATGTCGTGCGCGTAGAACGCGCGCTTCGGCTTCACGGCGAGCACGAAGTCCATCGCGTCGCCGATCTTGAGCCAGGGGGCGCCGATCGGGGAGGCGAGGGTGCCGACCTCGACGTCGGGCACCGTGTACGCGTCGCCGGGGTAGTAGAGCTCGTCGTTGACCAGCACCCCGACGTTGTCGGGGGCAGGGATGCTCTCGTGGATGATGGCGTGCTTGTCGCCGAAGAACTTCAGCGAGAACGGTCCGGCCTCGAACGTGTCGCCGTCTTTCACCACCGTGACGTCGAAGCCGCTCGCCGCAACCTTGACGCCCTCGGGGCCGTAGATGACGGCATCCTGATTCTTCTCGAGGATGCGGCCGAGTTGGTCGGGCGTCCAGTGGTCGCCATGCTCGTGGGTGATGACGATGGCGGCGACGTTGCCGAAGTCGACCGCCGACAGGAACATCCCCGGATCGATGACGAGAGTGTCATCGCCGATGGACAGCAGCAGGGTGGCGTGCTCGTATTTCGTGACCTTCATGAATGTGACGATACGCCTGCACTGATACCCCCTAGGGGTATATGGTGTGGTTCGTGATAGACGATTTGAAGAAGCGGGCCCTGCACCGTTCGCGCATCCTGCAGGGGCAGTTGCGCGGCGTCGAGAAGATGATCGAGAACGAGGACTACTGCGTCGACATCATCACGCAGACCCTGGCGATCCAGAAGTCGCTGCGCAGCCTCAACAAGCTGCTCGTCGAGAACCACCTGCGCACCCACGTCACCGACATGTTCGACGAGGGCGGTGAGCGACGGGATGCCGCGGTCGCCGAGCTGCTGAACGTATTCGAACTGCAGAACAACCGGGGGGCGTAGCGATGGAGCACGAGCACGAGCACGAGGTAGCCGGGGGGCGCGACCACTCCGCCCACGATCATGGCGGCCACGACCACTCGCACCACGACCCGAAGATCTTCCGGCGGTTGTTCTGGATCACCCTGGTCCTCACGATCCCGACGCTCGTCTTCTCGACCGGTCTGCAAGACATCCTGGGTCTGAGCGGGCCGCGGTTCGCGGGCAGCCAGTTCATCCCGGCAGCGTTCGGCATCCTGATCCTCCTCATCGGCGGACGCGTGTTCCTGAGCGGCGCCGTCGCCGAGTTGCGTGCGAAGAGCCCCGGCATGATGACACTGATCTCGCTGGCGCTGATCGTCGCGTTCGGCTACTCGCTAGCCGTGACGCTCGGGCTCGAGGGCATGGACTTCTGGTGGGAGCTCGCCACCCTGATCACGATCATGCTGCTCGGTCATTGGATCGAGATGAGCGCCGTGATGGGCGCGCAGAACGCGCTCGGCGAACTCGCGAAGCTGTTGCCCGATGAGGCCGAGGTGAAGCACGGCGATCACGTGATGACCATGCCGACCGCCGAGCTGAAGGTCGGCGACCTGGTCATCGTGCGTCCGGGTGCCGCGATCCCCACCGACGGCGAGGTGGTCGAGGGCACATCCGACGTGGATGAGTCGCTGCTGACCGGCGAATCCGCGCCGGTGCGTCGCGAGCTCGGGGCCTCGGTCGTCGGCGGCAGCATCTCGACCAGCGGGGCGCTCACGGTGCGGGTGACCCGGGTGGGCGATGACACCGCGCTCGCCGGCGTCATGCGGCTGGTCGCCGACGCGCAAGCGAGCAAGGGCCGTGCGCAGCTGCTCGCCGATCGCGCCGCCGCCGTGCTGTTCTATGTGGCCATCGCCGCGGCCGTCATCACGCTGATCGCGTGGCTGATCCTGAAGCCAGGTGACCCGGCGTTCGTGCTCGAGCGCGTCGTCACGGTGCTCGTCATCGCGTGCCCGCACGCCCTCGGGTTGGCCATCCCGTTGGTCGCCTCGCTGTCGACCGCC
>JBDTQN010000285.1:0-3430 GCA_039932215.1 Pseudolysinimonas sp.
ATGCCGACCAGGATGCGGGCCGCGACCGCCCAGCCGAACGCGGGAGCGAACGCCAAGACCACCTGCCCGGCAGCCATGACGAGGGGTCCCCCGACGATCAGGGTGCGCGGGCCGACGCGGTCGGCGAGAACGCCGACCGGGATCTGCAGCGCCGCGTAGACGACGATCCGCACGACGGCCACCGTCGAGATCGTCGCCGCCGTGACGTGGAATCTCTCGGTCGCGTCGACTGCGGGGGTGCGTCGTCGGTGCGCTCGGCGAGGAAGCGCTCGAGCTCGGCCGCGATCGAGTCGCCCCGCGGCAGTTCGCCGTCTTCGTCGACCAGCGGCGATGGCAGGGCGTTCTCTTCCATGTAGGAATCGTGTCGCTCTTCGAGGGATCCGACGAGGCGCTGCAGTTCGCCGTTCTTCTGCACCTGGTCTTCGACCTTCTGCAGGAACTCGCGGTTCTCTTCGCGCAGAGAGTCGGTCGGAAAGATCAGGCCGGTCGCCGCGCTGATGCTCTCGAGCGCGCTCACCGCCGCGTTCGGGTACTCGGTGTCGGCGAGGTAGTGCGGGATGAGCAGCACAAACCCGGCCGTGGGGTGACCGGTCTCCGCCAGCCGGTACTCGAGCAGGTGCAGCGCGTTCGTCGGCACCTGCGTGTGCGGGCGCCAGATCGACATCGCGTCGATCAGCTCGGTGCGGTTTCCGCTGACCGTGACGCCGATCGGCCGGGTGTGCGGGGTCGGCATCGGGATGGCACGCACCCAGGTGGTGTCTTTCACGGCGTAGCGCTCGACGAGCTGCACGACCGCCTGCGTGAACCGCTCCCACTGGAAGTCGGGCTCGAAGCCGGTCAGCAGCAGGAACTGCTGGCCCATCTCGTCTTTGGCGAGATAGAGCGAGAGCTTGGCCGGCTTGTAGTCGGTGAGGTGGTCCTGGTCGAAGTACATGGTCGGACGCCGCGCCCGGTAGTCGAGAAGGGCGTCGGTGTCGAACTGCACGATCTCGCGGACGTCGAGCGAATCCATGAGGTGCTGACTGAACTGCGTGACGGCGGAGCCCGCGTCCGAGAACCCGGTCAGCCCTGCTACGAGGTGAAGGCCGCGCGGCACCGCGGAGGAGTCGATCGAGAGATCGTAGAGACTGTCCGGGTCGCGCATGCCTCGATTTTACGGCGCAGCAGGCGATACCCGCCGGATCGGCGGACCGCCCCGGCCCACGCTCAGAGCGAACAGTACGCTGGCGACATGGCCGTGCCCACACTCTCGATCTCGCGCTCCGACCCCGCTTCCGCCACGGCCGAGGTGCTCGTGCTGGGCGTGTTCAAGACCGACGACGGCCCGCGTCTCGCCAGCGATCGCCCCGAATTCGCGGGGATCGACGCAGCACTCCCCCAGATCGGAGCGACCGGCGCGGTTGATGAGCTCCGGCGGCTCCCGGCACCCGGGACGGGCGCGCCGATCGCTCTGATCGGTCTCGGCGCCGGGACGCCCACTGTCGACACTCTGCGGCTCGCAGCGGGTTCGGCGGCACGGCAACTGACCGGGATCGAGCGGCTGGCGATCGCGCTGCCCGTCACGTCCGACCGTGACGCCGCCGCCGTGCTCGAGGGGGCCGGCATCGGGGCGTACGCCTACACCGGATACCGGGTCGGCTCGCTCGGCGCGACCAAGACCCCTGCCGACGAGATCTCGGTTCACCTGCCTCCGGACCTCGACGCCAACGACTCCGCGCTGGTCGACACCGCCATCGCGATCGTGACCGCGGTGCACACGGTGCGCGATCTCGTCAGCACACCGGCATCCGATCTCTATCCCGAGACGCTCGCGGCGGCCGCCGCCGACGTCTCGGCCGGGCTGCCGATCGAGGTCGAGGTGCTCGACGAGATCGCCCTTGCGGCCGGCGGGTACGGCGGCATCCTCGGGGTCGGCGCCGGCTCAGCACGCCCACCCCGGCTCGTCACCCTGCGGTACGCACCGGCCGGGGCGACCCGCCACCTCTCGCTGGTCGGCAAGGGCATCACGTTCGACACGGGTGGACTGCAGGTGAAGCCCGCGAGCGGGATGCTGAACATGAAGTACGACATGACCGGTGCGGTCACGGTGCTGGCCGTCCTCGTCGCCGTCGCGCGGCTCGGACTGCCGATCCGGGTCACCGCGCGCATGTGCATCGCCGAGAACATGGTGTCGGGCACCGCGATGCGCCCCAACGACGTGCTGCACCTGCGCGGCGGCGCGACCGTCGAGGTGCTGAACACCGACGCCGAGGGCCGCCTGGTGCTGGCCGACGGACTCGTCGACGCCTCGGCCGAGCGGCCCGACGTGCTGATCGACGTCGCCACGCTGACCGGGGCCGCACGAACCGCACTAGGTGAGCGCTACATCCCCGTCATGGGCGACGAACAACTCGCTGCGCGCATCACCGCCGTCGGCGCCGAACTGGGCGAAACTTTCTGGTACATGCCTATGCCACCCGAGTTGCGCAGCCAGCTGGACAGCGACATCGCGGACATCTCCAACGGCAGGCCGGCCCAGCCGGTCGGAGGCATGCTGGTCGCCGCGCACTTCCTGAAGCACTTCGTGACGCTGCCCGACGACGGGTCGATGGCGTGGGCACACCTCGACATCGCGGGGCCCGCCAACAACTCGGGCGGCGGCTGGGGCATGACGCCGAAGGGCTCGACCGGGATCGTGGTGCGCACCCTGATCGCGCTCGCAGAAGTCTTGTCGCGACCGTAGTAGGGTCATTTTGGCAAGGAATTCCTTGCCGCACCACAGCCCCGCCACGCCACCCTGATGCGGTGCTGAACGATGCACACGTACAAGGAGTCGCCGGTTGTCCGAGCAGAACTTTGACCTTGTCGTGCTGGGCGCGGGGAGCGGCGGCTACGCGGCCGCACTGCGCGCGAGCCAGCTCGGCCTCACCGTGGGTCTGATCGAGAAGGGCAAGGTCGGCGGAACGTGCTTGCACGTCGGCTGCATCCCCACCAAAGCCCTGCTCCACGCCGCCGAAGTGGCCGACGTCTCTCGTGAGTCCGCCAAGTACGGCGTCACCACGACGTTCGGCGGCATCGACATCGCCGCGGTCACGGCGTATCGCGAAGAGATCGTCGCCAGCAAATACAAGGGTCTTCAGGGACTGATCAAGGCCCGCGGCATCACGACCATCGAGGGTGAGGGGCGCCTCACCTCCCCCACCACCGTCCAGGTCGGCGACATCACGGTGACCGGCAAGAACATCGTTCTCGCGACCGGCTCGTACTCGCGTTCGCTGCCCGGCCTCGAGATCGGCGGCCGTGTCATCACGTCCGAGCAGGCCCTCGCGCTTCCGTTCGTCCCGCGCAAGGTCGCCGTGCTCGGCGGCGGCGTCATCGGCGTCGAGTTCTCGAGCGTCTGGCGTTCCTGGGGCGCCGAGGTCACCATCATCGAGGCGCTGCCGCACCTGGT
>JBDTQN010000286.1:0-3376 GCA_039932215.1 Pseudolysinimonas sp.
ACCGCAAGATGCTCGAAAGCGGCGCCATGAAGCCCGAGCACATGATCGTTCCGCGAGAGGTGCTCGCGGTGGATGGTCTCACCCCCATCCCCGACGGTCTCAGCTATGCCGAGGCGTCGGTCGCCGAACCACTGGCCTGCGTGCTGAACGGTCAGGAGCTTGCCCGCGTCGGCGAAGGCGACACGGTGGTCGTCATCGGGTCCGGGCCGATCGGATGTCTGCACGTCAGGCTCGCGCGTGCCCGCGGGGCCGCCACCGTCATCCTGATCGATCTCAACCCGGATCGGCTCGCCGCCGCCGCGGCGCTGGTCCACCCCGATCTCACCGTCGCCACGGACACCCAGGACCCCGTGGCGGCGGTGCTCGACGCGACCGACGGCCGCGGGGCCGATGTCGTGATTACGGCGGCGGCGTCGGGCCGGGCACAGGAGCAGGGGCTGCTGATGCTCGCGCGTCGCGGTCGGCTCAGCCTGTTCGGCGGGCTGCCGAAAGACGCAGCCACGATCAGCGTCGACGCGAACCTCGTGCACTACCGCGAACTGACGCTGGTCGGGGTCAATGGCTCGACCCCGGCGCACAACAAGCGTGCGCTCGAACTGATCGCGTCGGGGGCCGTGCCGGTCGCCGACCTGATCACCCATCGACTTCCCCTTGACGACGTGCTCGAAGGCATCGAGATCGTCGCCCGCGGGGAGGCCATCAAAGTGACGATCGAACCGTGACCTAGAGCCAGCACATCTAGAGTCAGTCCAACGAAGGAGACCCCCATGCCAGAACGCACCGTCACCGTCGCCTCCAGCGTCGGCCTCCACGCCCGTCCCGCTTCGCTGTTCAGCCAGGCCGCCGCGAAGGTCGGCGTGCCCGTCACCCTCACCTCGGCCGCCGGCAAGAGCGTCAACGCCGCGAGCATCCTGGGCGTGCTCTCGCTCGGCATCGGCCATGGCGAGCAAGTCACCCTCGCGTCCGATGCCGATGGCTCCGATGCCGCGCTCGACGAGCTGGTGAAGGTTCTCGAGACCGACCTCGACAAGGAATAGCGTCGGTCCCGGTGCATAGGCTGGGGGGATGGCCACTGACGCTCCCCAGCCCGTCCACCGTGAGACCACCCCGATCGACGCGATCGCCGAAGACTGGGTGACCACACTCGTCGAGTTGGTGCCCGAGTACGGCATCTACATGGGCATCGGCACGAACGGTGGAAAGGTCTCAGACCTGTCGCCCGCCGGCCACGAGGCTCTCGTCGCCGCCCAGCAGCGCATCGTCGAGCGCCTGAACACGGCAGACCCCGTCGATGACGTCGACCGCGTCACCAAGACCGACCTACTTTCCGAGCTGGGCCTGGCGTTGGAGTCGTCGGAGGCACAGTTGCAGCTGCGCGACCTGAACGTGATCGCCTCGCCCGCACAAGAACTGCGGGAGGCCTTCGACCTCATGCCGACGGCGACCACGTCCGACTGGTCGACGATCGCCGAGCGCCTCGGCAACGTGCCGTCGGGCGTCGACGGCTACATCGAGACGCTGCGGGCAGGAATCGCGGTCGGCGTCGTGCCCGCGCGCCGGCAGGTGACCGAGGTGGCCGGCCAGGCGCGCAAGCACGCCGACCCGCTCGGGTTCTTCTTCGATTTCACCGGCGGAGCGAAGCTCGAGGGCGGGGACGAGGTGCCGGCCAGCCTCACGGCGGATCTGCAGCGGGGCGCCCAGGCGTCGGCCGACGCCTACGACCGGCTCGCCGAGTTCCTCGAGACAGAGCTCGCGCCGGTCGCGGGCGACGACGACGCGATCGGACGCGACATCTACGCGCTGCAGTCACGGCATTTTCTCGGCGCCGTCATCGACCTGGACGAGACCTACGAGTGGGGGATCGAAGAACTCCGCCGCATGACCGACGAGCAGGAGCGGATCGCCGGCGAGATCAAGGCGGGCGCGACCGTGGCAGAGGCGATCGAGTTCCTCGACGGCGACCCGAGCCGCAAGTTGCATGGCACGGCCGAACTGCAGCGCTGGATGCAGGCACTCAGTGACAAGGCGGTGTCCGAGCTGGCATCCAACTATTTCGACATCCCCGACCCGGTGCGTGAACTCGAGTGCATGATCGCGCCCACGCAAGAGGGCGGCATCTATTACACGGGCCCGAGCGATGACTTCACGCGGCCAGGCCGGATGTGGTGGAGCGTGCCAGAGGGCGTCACCGAATTCGACACCTGGCGCGAGACGACGACCGTGTACCACGAGGGTGTTCCCGGCCATCACCTGCAGATCGGGCAGGCGGTGTTCAACAGCGCCACGCTCAACACCTGGCGCCGTCAGCTGGCGGGCACCAGCGGGCATGCCGAGGGATGGGCGCTCTACGCCGAGCGCCTCATGCAAGAGCTCGGTTACCTCGACGACCCGGGCGACCGCCTCGGCATGCTCGACGGGCAGCGCATGCGTGCCGCTCGCGTCGTCGTCGACATCGGCGTGCACCTGAAGAAGCCGAACCTCGCAGGTACGGGTACGTGGGACGCCGACGAGGCTCTGCGGGTCATGCGTGCCAACGTCAACATGGACGACGCGTTCATCCGCTTCGAGGTCAACCGCTACCTCGGGTGGCCGGGGCAGGCTCCCTCGTACAAGGTCGGCCAGCGCATCTGGGAGCAGATCCGGGATGCCGCCCAGAGTCAGGCGGGCGCGGACTTCTCATTCAAAGATTTCCACAAGCGCGCGCTCGACCTCGGGGGAGTGGGGCTCGACACCCTGAAGGCTGAACTGCTTTCGTAGGATGCGCTAGTCTAGAACGTCACTTTCGTGACATTCCCACCATCAACGCCCTGGCGCATCCTGTTTCCACCGTGTCCGGGCCCGACACCATTTCCATCCGGAGCAACTACTACATGACAACCGCAACGACCGCCACGGCCACCAAGCAGGTCGCCATCAACGACATCGGATCTGCTGAAGACTTCCTGGCCGCGGTCGAACTGACCCTCAAGTTCTTCAACGACGGTGACCTCATCGAAGGAACCGTCGTCAAGATCGACCGCGACGAGGTCCTCCTCGACGTCGGCTACAAGACCGAGGGCGTCATCCCCTCCCGCGAACTCTCGATCAAGCACGACGTCGACCCCTCCGAGGTCGTCAACGTCGGCGACCTGGTCGAAGCCCTCGTTCTTCAGAAAGAAGACAAAGAGGGTCGCCTGATCCTCTCCAAGAAGCGCGCCCAGTACGAGCGTGCGTGGGGCGACGTCGAGAAGATCAAAGACGACGACGGTGTTGTCACCGGGTCGGTCATCGAGGTCGTCAAGGGCGGGCTCATCGTCGACATCGGCCTCCGTGGCTTCCTGCCGGCCTCGCTCATCGAGCTGCGCCGCGTCCGCGACCTCACCCCGTACCTGGGTCA
>JBDTQN010000287.1:0-3373 GCA_039932215.1 Pseudolysinimonas sp.
CGCCGGGCGCATGCCGGGCCACATGAATGTGCTGCTGGCCGAGGCGAACGTGCCGACCGAGTCGCTCAAAGAGATGGACGAGATCAACCCCGAGTTCAAGAACTGCGACGTCGCCCTCGTCGTCGGAGCCAACGACGTGGTCAACCCGGCCGCGAAGACGACGCCGGGTTCACCCATCTACGGCATGCCGATTCTGGATGTCGAGGCCGCCAGGCAGGTCGTCTTCCTCAAGCGGTCCATGCGTCCGGGTTTCGCCGGCATCGAGAACGAGCTGCTCTTCGAGCCGCAGACCACCCTGCTGTTCGGCGATGCGAAGGATTCGCTGACGAAGGTGCTCACGGCAGTGAAGGCGCTCTAGACCGGGGTCCCCACGCACGGGGTGCTGCCCCGCGCCTCGGGGGTCAGCGATTCAGCAGTTGCGGGCTATTGGCCCGCATGACGGCTGACGCCGGCCGCCGCCGCCAGGCCCCAACTGCTGAATCGCTGACGCGGGCTCCGCCGGGTGCTCTCAGTGCGCGAGTACGGGCTCCGAAGTTCCGTCACTCGTGGCGATCGGCGCGGTGTGGCCCAAACCGATGCCGTGCCCTCGGCGCCGGTAGAGGAACACGGTCAGGATCGCCCCGCCCGCGAACAGCGCGGCGCAGCACCAGTACGCGACCGAGTAGCTGTGAACGGCCGCCTCCGCTCCGAGCAGCGGACCGGCCGCATGAGAGGCCAGGTAGCCGGTGACCGCCGATGCGGCGATCGTGTTCAGAAGCGCGGTGCCGATCGACCCGCCGACCTGCTGACTCGTGTTGACCAGGGCGGAGGCGACGCCGGCGAACTGCCGATCCACTCCGAGCGTGGCGGTCTGGATCGCGCCGGGCATCGTCGACCCCATACCGAAGCCGATGATCATCAGGGGCGGCATGATGTCGGTGAGGTACGCACTCGAGAGGTCGAGGTGGGTCAGGTAGACCATCCCAGCCGCCATGATCGTCAGACCGAGTGGCACGACCACCTTCGGGCCGAACCGCGGCAGGAACAGGTTGGTCCCCAGCTGCGCCGCGAGCACCAGCATCAGGATCATCGGCAGGAACGCGAGACCGGCCTGGATCGGTGAGTACCCGAGCGCGACCTGCACGAAGTAGGTGACGAACAGGAAGATGCCGAACATGCCGGCACCCGCGATGAGGATCGCGCTGTACGAGGCAGCGCGGTTGCGGTCGGCGAGAATGCCCAACGGCAGCAGCGGATGGGCTGCCCGGCGCTGCCAGAGCACGAAGGCCACGAGCAGCACGAGCGCAGCCGCGAGCATGACCCAGGTGAGCGGCGAATCCCAGCCGTCGGTCTCGGCCAGCGAGAACCCATAGACGATGCCGAACAGAGCGCCGGAGACCAGCACGGTGCCGGGCACGTCGAGGCGCGGTCGGACCGCGGCACGCTGGAGTGCGGGGACGAAGACGAGAGCACCGATCACGGCGACGACCGCGATGACCACGTTGATGTAGAGGCTCCAGCGCCAGTCGAGCTTCTCGGTCAGCAGTCCGCCGAGCAGCAGGCCGATCGCGCCGCCCGCCCCGGCGATCGCGCCGAACACACCGAACGCGCGGGCGCGCTCTTTCGGGATGGTGAACGTCGTGGTCAGCACCGCGAGCGCCGTCGGGGCGAGGAGTGCCCCGAACGCGCCCTGCAGTGCGCGCGCGCCGACCAGCAGTTCGAAGGACGACGCCGCGCCGCCGAGGGCCGAGGCGAGCGCGAAGCCGATCAGCCCGATGATGAAGGCGCGCTTGCGCCCGATCAGGTCGGAGATGCGCCCGCCGAGTAGCAGCAGGCTGCCGAAGGCGAGCGCGTACGCGGTGATCACCCACTGACGGTCGCCGTCGTCGAAGCCGAGGTCGGCCTGCGCGGACGGCAGCGCGATGTTGACGACGGTGTTGTCGAGCACGACCATCAGCTGGGCGAGCCCGACGACCGCGAGAGTCAGCCAACGGCGGGAGGGGGCGGCCGTGTCGGCCGGAGCGGGAGCAATCGAAGACATGCCGCGACTATATACGACACTAAGCAGTTTCGGATATAACCAGTTTCAGAACTGTGCGGTAACGTATCTCCCAGGAAGAGGTGGTGGGCGATGACGCAGGCCGATGCCCCGAAGCTGGGTCGCAAGCGAGATCCCTCGCGCGACACCGACATCCTCGAAGCCACTCTCGAGGTCCTCGCCGAGACCGGATACGACGGAATGACGATCGACATGGTCGCGAGCCGAGTGCAGGCGGGAAAGGCGACCGTCTACCGGCGCTGGGCTTCGAAGGCCGATCTCGTGATCGATGCGGTCGCCTGCATGAAGAGCAAGGTCGACATCGACAACCTCCCCGACACGGGCACGCTGCGGGGCGATCTCGTCGCGCTGATCAAGACCCCCACGATCCAGGATGCCGAGCGCCGGGCCAAGATCATGGGCGGTCTGGTGTCTCTCATCGAGCGCGAACCGGGTCTCGCCGACTCGGCGCACCGCGCCATCACCGGACCTCGGGTGGCGGTGAATCGCAAGCTGTTCCAGCGCGCCATCGACCGGGGAGAGATCTCGGCCGATGCCGACATCGAGTTGCTGTCCGAGGTCTCGTCGTCGATGGTCACTTACCGCACGCTGATGTTGCGGCGACCGGTCGATCGCGCCTATCTGATCTCGATCATCGACGGCATCATCCTGCCGGCGGTCGCGAAGCGCTGACGTTCTCGCGGCTCGATCCGTTGCGGCGACTTCCGAGGCTGCCGGTGGCCAGCAGCCCGAGGCCCAGGAATCCGGCCGCCGCGAACGCCGCATAGCGGGTCGCCTCGGTGAACGCCTCGCGCGCCTCCTGCGCCACGTCGGGTGAACGCTCCTCGAGAGCGGCGATCCCCGACCCGGCACTGTCGACCACGAGGTCGACGATCGTCGTCTGCACGCCGGAGGGCAGGTCGTCGTCAGACAACCGGTCTGCGAGTTGCGTCCCGAGCGAGCTGAACAGGATCGTGCCGAGGATCGCGATGCCGAGGGCCGAACCGACCTGTCGCGAGGTGCTCTGTGTTCCCGACGCCTGGCCGCTCTGCTCGACCGGAACGTCGGCGAGCACGACGCTGGTCAGCTGCGCTGTCGCGAGTCCGACGCCGAAACCATAGACGAGGAGGCCGCCGGCTATCGCCCACCACGGGGTGTCGACCGAGATCACGAGCGCCACGATCACGAGGCCGATGATCTCGGCGATGATGCCCACCCGCACGATCACGAGCGGGGCGACCTTGCCGCTGAACGCACCCGCGAACCCGGATGCGATGAACGATCCGCCCGCCAGGGCGAGAAGCACGAACCCGGTCTGCAGCGCGTCGTAGCCGAGCACGTTCTGCAGCCAGAGCG
>JBDTQN010000288.1:0-3364 GCA_039932215.1 Pseudolysinimonas sp.
GAGCTTCCTCCCGAAGCAGACGGCGACGTCTGGGGCCTCACCGACGCCGAGCGCCGCGCTCTCGGCTACGGCAGCCTCCCGGCCTCGCTCGACCGGGCGCTGGCGCTCATGGAAGAGAGTGAGCTCGTCGCCGAGACCCTCGGCGAGCAGGTGTTCGAGTACGTGCTCGCGAACAAGCGCCGCGAGTGGGCGGGATACCGGGCCCAGGTGACGCCGTTCGAGCTGGCCAGCAACCTGGAGATCCTCTAGCCGCACAGGCAGCCGCAATGACGCGCGCGACCACCACCCTCACCGAGCTGGCCCGATACGGGTTCGCCGATCTGAGTGCTGCCGGGGCGGCTCTCGCAGCGTTGCCCGCCGGCATCGCCGCGCGGTTCACCGCGGCCGCCGATCCGGACCAGGCACTGCGGTTCGTGTCGACCCTTTGCGAGGCGGCCCCGGATGCCGTGGCCGGCCTCCTGAAAGACGACGCGTCGAGCGAGCGGCTGCTGCGGGTGCTCGGGGCCTCGGAGGGGCTTGCCGCGTTCCTCGTACGCCATCCCGAGCAGCTCTCGGCCATCGGCGATCCGCTCGACGCCCCACTCGGACCGGAGCCCTACCGCGCACTGATCGCCGCGTCTGTCGACGGACTGGCTGGCGAGGCCGGGTGGAACGCGCTGCGGGTCGCGTACCGCCGCGAGTTACTCCGCCTCGCCGCCTGGGACCTCGCGCAGCCCGACGGGATGCTCGTCGTCGACCGGGTCGGCGCCGCCCTGGCCGATCTGGCGGGAGCAGCCCTCGACGCCTCGCTGCTGCTCGCACGAGCTGCCAGCCGTTTCCCTGCCGAGGCGGTCGAGGCGACGCGGCTCGCGATCATCGGCATGGGCAAGTCGGGCGCACGCGAACTCAACTATCTCAGTGACGTCGACGTGATCTTCGCCGCCGACGGCGACATCGAAATCGCGACCCGGCTCGCCATGGACACGATGAAAGGCATCGGCGAGCACGCGCTCGAGCCGCCGCTCTGGGAGGTCGATGCGAACCTCCGGCCCGAGGGCAAAGACGGCGCGCTGGTGCGCACACTCGATTCCCACGTTGCCTACTACGAGCGCTGGGCGAAGAGCTGGGAGTTCCAGGCCCTCTTGAAGGCGCGTCCGCTGGCCGGCGATCGGGAGCTGGGCGACGAATACGTCGCGCGCGTCGCCCCGTTCGTGTGGTCGAGCGCCGGCCGCGAGGGGTTCGTCGAGTCGGTGCAGAAGATGCGTGAGCGCGTCACGGCGCACATCCCGGCCGACGAGGTCGATATCCAGCTCAAGCTCGGGCCCGGCGGGCTGCGCGATGTCGAGTTCACGATCCAACTGCTGCAGCTCGTGCACGGGGTCGCGGATGCGGCGGTGCGCGAGCGTTCGACACTCGACGCCCTGCACGCCCTGGCAGACCAGGGCTACATCGGACGCGTCGAGGCCGCCGAGTTCGCCGGCGACTACCGCTTCCTCCGCCTGCTCGAACACCGCCTCCAGCTCTCTCGGCTGCGTCGCACGCACCTGATGCCGCGCGACGAAGAGACGCTGCGCGTGCTCGCCCGTGCCTCCGGCCTCGCCACCACCGCCGAGGCCCTCGTCGACGCGTGGCAGCGCACCAAGCTCGAGGTGCGCACGCTGCACGAGCGACTCTTCTACCGGCCGCTGCTGTCCGCGGTGGCGGCCCTCCCCGACGACGGCTACGCGTTGACGAGCGAGCAGGCCGAGGCCCGGCTGGCGGCGATCGGCTTCTCCGACCCACGGGGTGCTCTGCATCACATCGCGGCGCTCAGCGGAGGCGTCTCGCGCCGCGCGCAGATCCAGCGCACGCTGCTGCCGGTCATGCTCCAGTGGTTCGCCGAGGGGGCGGACCCCGATTATGGGCTGCTGACGTTCCGGCGACTGAGCGACGACCTGGGCGAGGCGTACTGGTTCTTGCGCATGCTGCGGGACTCGTCGGGCGCTGCCCGCCGCCTCACCCACGTGCTGTCCAGCTCGAGGTTCGTCGGCATCCTGTTCGAACGCATCCCCGAAGCCGCGGCCTGGCTCGAGAGCGACGGCGAGCTGCGCGCGCGATCGCTCGACGAGCTGCTCGACGAGACCGCGGCGACCGTGGCGCGGCACACCGATGATCCGGATGCCGCGGCCGGCGCCCTGAAGACCGCCCGCAGACGCGAAGTGCTGCGTGTGGCTCTCGCCGCCATCCTGGGTCTGATCACGGTCGAAGAGGTCGGGGTCGCCCTCAGCTCGATCACGACCGCGATTCTCACCGGTGCGCTGGCGATCGCGCACCGTTTCGGCGACGGCATCGAGTTCGGCATCATCGCGATGGGCCGGTACGGGGGAGCCGAGCTGGGATTCGGCAGCGACGCCGACCTGATGTACGTCTACCGTCCGGCGGGGGTCGACGCCGAGGAGGCACAGCGCCGCGCCGAGCAGATCGTGCACGAGGTGTCGCGGCTCACCGAAGACCTTCGGCTGCCGCTCGATCTCGACACGGGGCTGCGGCCCGAGGGCAAGAACGGCGCAATCGTGCGATCGCTCGACTCGTACCGCGCGTACTACGAACGCTGGTCGCTCACCTGGGAGGCGCAGGCCCTGTTGCGGGCGCGCGGTGTCGTAGGCGACGCGTCACTGCTCGCCGATTTCGCAGCTTTGGCAGATGAGGTGCGCTACCCGCAAGCGGTGGGCGTTGCCGAGGTGCGCGAGATTAAGAGGATCAAGGCCCGCGTGGAATCCGAGCGGCTGCCGCAGGGGGCCGACCCGGCCCGGCATCTCAAGCTCGGCCGCGGGTCACTCAGTGATGTCGAGTGGTTCGTGCAGCTGCTGCAGCTGCAGCATGCGGCCACAGAGCCGGGTCTGCGGACCACCTCGACACTCGAGGCCCTCGCGGCCGCAGCGCGTGCAGACCTGGTGAGCGATCAGGATGTCGGCAAGCTGCGCAGCGCGTGGCTGATGGCCTCGCGCGCGCGGTCGGCCATGACTCTGTGGACCGCCAAGACCGCGGACGTGCTCCCCGTCGATCGGCAGCAGCTAGAAGGTGTCGCACGCCTGATGGAGTACCCCGTCGGCGGCGCGTCCCGCCTCGAAGAGGACTATCTGCGCACGACACGACTCGCCCGGCAGGTATTCGAGCGCGAGTTCTACGGCAAGGGCGCTGGCTCGTAACGCAAAACCGCACCGACACACGAATGGCCGCCCCGAGGGACGGCCATTCGTTGCTGTGACGCTTGGTGCTAGACCCCGAAGTACAGTTCGTACTCGAACGGGTGCGGACGCTGCGCGAAGGGGAGCAACTCCTTCTCGCGCTTGTAGTCGATCCAGGTCTGGATGAGGTCTTCGGTGAAGACCCCGCCCTGCAGCAG
>JBDTQN010000289.1:0-3351 GCA_039932215.1 Pseudolysinimonas sp.
CCAGCTGCTGCGCATCGGGCTTGTCGAGATCGGCAACGGCGACCTGGGCGCCCTTGTCGTCGGGGGAGCCCTCGGCGATCACCGGCATCGCGCCGGTCTGCGCCGCGTGCGTTTCGGCGAAGGCGCGCTCGAGGCGTTCCTGGAAGTCTTTGTGCGCGGCCTCGTACTCTTCTTCGGTGATGTCGCCGCGGCCGACGAGAGCCTCGGTATAGAGCGTGCGTACGCTGCGCTTCGCCTCGATGAGGTTGTACATGAGGGGCTGGGTCATCGACGGGTCGTCGCCCTCGTTGTGTCCGCGCCGGCGGTAGCAGACCAGATCGATCACGACATCCCGCTTGAACTGCTGGCGGTAGGCGAACGCGTGCTCGGCCACCCGCACGACGGCCTCCGGGTCGTCGCCATTCACATGGAAGATGGGCGCCTGGATGGTCTTCGCCACATCAGTCGAGTACACCGAGCTGTGCGCCTCGGTCGGCGGCGTGGTGAAGCCGACCTGGTTGTTGATGACGACGTGGACGGTGCCGCCGGTCTTGTAGGCGCGCAGCATCGACATCTGCAGACCCTCGACCACGACACCCTGCCCCGACATCGACGCGTCGCCGTGCACGAGGATCGGCAGGGTGTTGTACTCCGCCTCGCCCCCACGGTCTTGCTTCGCACGCACAATGCCTTCGAGCACGCCGTTGACGGCCTCGAGGTGCGACGGGTTCGCCGCGAGGTAGACCGGGATCTCTTTGCCCGAGGCGGACGTGAACGTGCCCTCGGTGCCGAGGTGGTACTTGACGTCACCCGAGCCGTGCACGGTCTTCGGGTCTTGAGTGCCCTCGAACTCGCGGAAGATCTGGCCGTACGTCTTGCCCGCGATGTTGGTGAGCACGTTGAGCCGGCCGCGGTGCGCCATGCCGATCGCGACCTCGTCGAGCCCCGCCTCGGCGGCACCCTGCAGGATCTCGTCCATCAGCGCGATCGTGGATTCGCCGCCCTCGAGGCTGAACCGCTTCTGCCCGACGTACTTGGTCTGCAGGAAGGTCTCGAACGCCTCGGCCTCGTTCAGCTTGCCCATGATGCGCAGCTGCTCGTCTTTGGTGGGCTTCTCGTACGGCTGCTCGAGCCGCTTCTGGAACCAGGCACGCTGATCCGGGTCTTGGATGTGCATGTACTCGATGCCGACGGTGCGGCAGTACGAGTCGCGCAGCACGCCCAGCACCTCGCGCAGCAGCGCCGCGCGCTTGCCGGCGAAGCCGCCGACGACGAACTCGCGGTCGAGGTCCCAGAACGTGAGACCGTGGTTGCCGATCTCGAGGTCGGGATGCGAGCGCTGGCGGTACTCGAGCGGGTCGATGTCGGCCATCAGGTGGCCGCGCACCCGGAACGAGTTGATCAGCTCTTGCACGCGCGCCGTCTTCGACACGTGGTCTGACAGGTCGACGTTGATGTCTTCGGCCCAGTGGATCGGGTCGTACGGGATGCGCAGCGCCGCGAAAATGCTCTCGTAGAAGTGGTTCTCGCCGATGAGCAGCTCGTGCACGCGCTTGAGGAACTCGCCGGAGCCGGCGCCCTGGATGACGCGGTGGTCGTAGGTGCTGGTGAGCGTGATGGTCTTGCCAATGCCGAACTCGGACAGCGTCTTCGGGCTCGCGCCCTGGAACGCGGCCGGGTACTCGAGGGCACCCGCGCCGACGATGCAGCCCTGCCCGCGCATGAGCCGCGGCACGGAGTGCTCGGTGCCGATGCCGCCCGGGTTGGTCAGCGAGATGGTGACGCCCTGGAAGTCGGCGGCCGTCAGTTTGTTGTTGCGCGCCCGGGAGACGACGTCTTCGTACGCGGCGAGGAACTCGGCGAACGTCATCGTGTCGGCGCGCTTCACGGCCGGCACAAGCAGCGAACGCGTGCCATCGGGCTTGGGCAGGTCGATGGCGATGCCCAGGTTGATGTGCGCGGGGGCGACGACGCTCGGCTTGCCGTCGGGCTCGTCGTAGAACACGTTCTGGCTGGGGAAGTCTTTGAGCACCTTCACCATCGCCCAGGCGATCAGGTGCGTGAACGACACCTTGCCGCCGCGTGCGCGCTTGAGGTGGTTGTTGATGACGATGCGGTTGTCGATCATCAGCTTCGCGGGCACGGTGCGCACGCTGGTGGCCGTGGGCACGGTCAGGCTGGCGTCCATGTTGGTCGCGAGCGTCTTGCTCATGCCCTTGAGGGTGGTGACGATGTCTTCGGGCTCGGCCGCGTCTTCGACGACGGGGGTGCTCGCCGTCTGCGGCGCCTCGGCCGGGATGGGCTGCGGCTTCGCGGGCGCGGAGGTCGTGCGGGAGACGATCGGGGTCTCGGTCGTCGGTGTCGGATCGGCGACCGGTGCGGGCGCTGCGGTCGGCTGCGCGACGATCGGGATGCTGGTCGTGGGGGTCGGATCGCCGACCGGCTGGTCGCTCACCGGGTGATAGCTCTCGAGGATCGGCCACCAGCTCTGGTCGACGGAGTTCTTGTCGACGAGGTATCGCTCGTACATCTCATCGACGAGCCATTCATTGGCCCCGAATTCGCCTGAGTTTCCGTCGTCGGGAACCGTCCCGGTCACCGGGTTTGACACGGCAGAATCGCCCACTCTCGTTGTTGCGCTGGATTGTGACTCCAGCTTATTCACTCAGCCTGGCCGTAGCGTGGATGCCATGCGCTTCTCAACGCCCATCCCCCCGCACGATCTGACCTACTCGGACGTGTTCCTCGTCCCCAGCCGCTCCGCGATTACGAGCCGTCTCGATGTCGATCTGGCACCCGGCGACGGCACCGGCGCGACGTTGCCGATCGTCTCGGCGAACATGAACTCGGTCACCGGGCCGCGTCTGGCGGCGACTCTGGCTCGGCGCGGTGGCCTGGGCGTGCTGCCGCAGGACCTCTCGATGGATGACATGGTCGCCGCAATCGGCGCGGTCAAGAACGCCTCGGTCACCTGGGACGACGCGTTCGATGCGCGAGACCCGCGTCTGGCCGGCGTCGACCTCGATGCGCTGCCCACGCTCGATGTTCTCGACCCCCGCGACGCGTTCGACGCCCTCGTCGAGGGTGGTCACGAGTTCGCTCGGGTCGCGGCGGGCGGCACCACCAGTCGCAAGAGCGCCCTGCGCGGCACGCTGTACGCACCGGCGCTCGACGACGACGGCCGGCTGCGAGTCGCCGTCGCCCTCGGCATCAACGGCGATGTGGCCGCCAAAGCGAAGGCTCTGATCGAGGCGGGGGCCGACGTGCTGGTGCTCGACACGGCGCACGGCCACCAAGACGGGATGCTGCGTGCGCTCTCGGCGGTGGCCGGGGTCGGGGTGCCGATCGTCGCGGGCAACATCGTGACGCCCG
>JBDTQN010000290.1:0-3342 GCA_039932215.1 Pseudolysinimonas sp.
AGACATCACCCTTGATGATGAGGTTGAGCGCGTCGACCTTGCCCTCGGCGAGCACGCGAGTGAAGTCCTCGAGCGAGATGCGCTTGCGGGCCTTCGCCAGCTGGGCGTTGCGCTCGACGGCTTCGCGCTTCTCGGCGATCTGCCGAGCCGTGCGATCGTCTTCGGTCACCAGGAACGTGTCGCCGGCACGGGGCACGGACGACAGACCCTGCACCTGCACCGGACGGGCCGGGTAGGCCTCTTCGATCGACTCACCGTTCTCGTCGTGCATCGCACGGACGCGGCCGTAGGCACGGCCCGCGACGATCGGGTCGCCGACGCGCAGCGTTCCCGACTGGATGAGGACCGTCGCGACGGCACCGCGTCCCTTGTCGAGCTTCGCCTCGATCGCAACACCGCGCGCGTCCTTGTTGGGGTTCGCACGCAGGTCGAGACCGGCGTCTGCGGTCAGCAGCACCGCATCCAGAAGTTCTGCGATGCCCTTCTTCTGCAGAGCCGACACGTCGACGAACAGGGTGTCGCCACCGAACTCCTCGGCAACCAAACCGAACTCGGTCAGCTGCTGACGCACCTTCGCCGGGTTCGCACCCTCTTTATCGACCTTGTTGACCGCGACCACGATCGGCACACCTGCCGACTGTGCGTGGTTCAACGCCTCAACCGTCTGCGGCATGATGCCGTCGTCGGCGGCGACCACCAGGATCGCGATGTCGGTCACCTGGGCACCACGGGCACGCATGGCGGTGAACGCCTCGTGACCGGGTGTGTCGATGAAGGTAATGGCGCGCTCGTGGCCGTCGTGCTCGGTCCACACCTGGTACGCACCGATGTGCTGGGTGATTCCACCCGCCTCATCGGCGACCACGTTGGCCTCGCGGATCGCGTCGAGCAGCTTCGTCTTACCGTGGTCGACGTGACCCATGACGGTCACGACCGGCGGACGGATCTCGAGATCTTCGTCGTCTTCGTCTTCGAGCTCTTGTTCGAGATCGATGTCGAAGCCCTCAAGCAGCTCTTTGTCTTCGTCTTCGGGGCTGACGATCTGGATCTTGTAGCCCAGCTCGTCGCCGAGGATGCCGAAGGTAGCGTCATCGAGCGATTCTGTCGCCGTCGCCATCTCACCGAGATGGAAAAGCGCCGTCACCAGCGCACCCGGCTGCACCGAGTACTTGGTCAGAACCTCGAGCTTGTCGGCCAGGTCGCTGATCGACGCGCCGCGGCGCATCCGGATGATCTGGCTGCCATCACCGCGAGGGATCGCGACGCCGCCGAGCGACGGAGCATCCCGCATCTCGAATTCGGCCCGCTTCGTACGCTTCGACTTGCGGGCGCGGCTCTTGCCACCGCCACGACCGAACGCACCCGCGGTACCACCACCGGGTCCACGGCCACGGCCACCGCCACCGCCCGGACGACCGGCGAAACCGCCACCGCCGGGAGCGCCACCGGGGCCACCCCCCGGACGCTGGAACCCACCACCGGCGCCGCCGGGACGGCCGGGACCGCCGGGACGCTGCTGGAAGGGCGCACCGGGACGACCCGTGCCGGGGCCGCCGGGACGAGGAGCACCCGGACGCGGAGCGCCCGGACGCGGAGCCGCCGGACGCGGGATCGCGCCACCGGCACCACCGGGACGCGGCATGCCCTGGCTGCCCGCGAACGGGTTGTTGCCGGGGCGGGGTGCGCCGGGACGCGACATGCCCTGCGCGCTGGCGAACGGGTTGTTGCCGGGGCGCGGGCCGCCGGCCGCGGGACGCGGGATGTCACCGTCGGCAGCGGGGGCCGCGGATGGAGCGTCGGCCGCGGGGGCCGGTGCCGGTGCAGCGGCGGCGGGCACCTCGGCGACCGGAGCCGCGGGTGCCTCAGCGGCGGGCGCGGGCGCCGGTGCAGGCGCGGGCTTCGCGGCGGCGGGCTTGGCCGCAGGCTTCGCGGGAGCCGCAGGCGGCTTGATGCCGTCGGCCTCGAGAGCCGCCTTCAGCCGCCGGGCGACCGGCGGGGCGATGCTCGAGGAAGCGCTCTTGACGAACTCGCCCATGTCTTTGAGCTTGTCGAGCGCGATCTTGCTGTCGATGCCGAGATCGGCCGCGACTTCGTGTACGCGTGGGTTGGCCACAATTCTCCTGTTCGGGGGTCCTCTCCCGATCAGGAGGGGACATCAAAAGCTGAGGGAACTCATTCCGAGCCGCTCATTAGTTGTCCATGGTCTTTTCAGCCCATTCGTCGAGGTTGTCTGTCTCAAGGTCTGTCACACGAAGCGCCCGCCCGAAGCCTCTGCGCTTGATGGCGATTTCGATGCATTCGGAAACCGGATGCACCCACGCCCCCCTGCCTGGAAGTCGTGCCGCGGCATCCACCACGGCCCGTCCATCGCGCGCGACGACCCTCACAAGAGAGGAGCGGGGAGCGCGCTGCCGGCAACCCAGGCAGGTTCTGACAGGTTCCATCGTACTCCCCCCGGCTCGTGGCTTGGTCAATCCTCCATGACCGAGTCGGGCTGGATGTCGATCCGGGCACCGGTGAGCTTCGCGGCGAGACGTGCGTTCTGTCCCTCTTTGCCGATCGCGAGGCTCAGCTGGTAGTCGGGGACGAGCGCACGGACCGCCTTGGTCGCCTCGTCGACGACGAATGCACTCGTCACCTTCGCGGGGCTCAGAGCGTTTGCCACATAGGTCGACAGGTCTTCTGCGAAATCGACGATGTCGATCTTCTCGTTGTTCAGTTCGGCCGTGACGGCACGCACCCGCTGCCCCAGTTCGCCGATGCACGCGCCCTTCGCGTTGATGCCCGGCTGGGTCGCGCGCACCGCGATCTTCGTGCGGTGGCCCGCCTCGCGCGCCAGGCTCGCGATCTCGACGAGACCCGAGGCGATCTCGGGCACCTCGAGCGCGAACAGCTTGCGCACCAGACCCGGATGCGTGCGGCTGACCGTGATGGACGGCCCCTTGAGTCCTTTGCTGACACTCGTGACGTAGACCCGGATGCGGTTGCCGTGCGTGTACTCCTCGCCCGGAACCTGCTCTTCGGGCGGGAGGATCGCCTCGACGCTGCCGAGATCGATGTGCACCATGCGCGGGTTCGGTCCCTGCTGGATCACGCCCGCGACGATGTCGCCCTCGCGCCCCCGGAACTCGCCCAGCACCTTGTCGTCGCCGATGTCGCGCAGCCGCTGGTTGATGACCTGCTTCGCCGCGAACGCCGAGATGCGACCGAAATCGTCGGGGCTGTCGACCGCCTCGCCGATGACCTCGCCGTCTTCGTCCAGCTCGGGGACGAAGACCTGCACATGACCGGTCTTGCGGTCCAGCTCGACGCGCGCGCCCTCATCCGGACCCTTGTCGGTGT
>JBDTQN010000291.1:0-3336 GCA_039932215.1 Pseudolysinimonas sp.
AAGACACTCGGCTGGAATGTCGCTTCGGCCATGGGGTGGGGCTCCTGTCTTGAGGCTTGATGACGAATCTACCGGCGCGCTGTCGGCGCCATGACCGTGTTCGCTTCCGGCAGAGTTGACCCATGACGGACTGGCAAGAACAAGTGGATGCCGTATGGGCGCGCGCCGACGAGCTCGGCGATCAAGCGGTGATGGATGCCATGGACGCGCTGGCAGAGTCGGCCCCCGACCCGGCCCTCGCACTTTTCGAGCGCGGCGGGTCGCGTGATTCCGGCGGGCACCCGGATCTCGCCGAGCCGCTCTACCGCGAGGCTCTGGCTCTCGGCCTGCCCGACGACGAGCGCGCGCAGTGCACCATCCAGCTGGCGTCGAGCCTGCGCAACCTGGGCCGTCTGGAGGAGTCGCTCGACCTGATCCGTGCCGCCGCACCGTACCCGCCGTATGCCGTCGCGACCGCGGCGATGACCGCTCTCGCGCTGGCCAGCCTCGGCCGGCCCCAAGAGGGACTGGCCGAGTTGCTGCGCGAGGTCGCTCCGACGCTCCCCCGTTATCAGCGCTCGATGCGCGCGTACGCCGACGCGCTGATCACACCGGATTCGCAGTAGCGCGCATTACCGTCGCCCCATGACGACCGAGGCAGCGGGCGACAGCGAGCGCATGGAGCGCTTCCGCCAGCTCGCTTGGCAGGCTCTCCGTCCGCTCAGCATCATCGGGCCACTGGCCCTGGTGCTCAGCTCGGGCGTCATTCCGCCGACGCGGGTCGAGACCGGATGGGCAACGCTTCCGCTGTCGACCCTGATCATGGCGGTCGTGCTCGCTCTGGTGCTGCTCGCGTTGGTGCGATCGTTTTCGGTGCGCGGCCTGCGCACCGGGCACCCCGGGCTCTCGTCGCGCGAGGCCGGAGTGGTCGCATTGCTCGCGTTCCTGCTCGCCTGGTGGTGCCTGGGCCTGTCGCTGCTGGCCCACGGTCCCGGTGAGAACGACGGGATCGGTTCGCTCGCCTACATCAATGGCGCGTTCGGCACGATGGTCGCCGTCGGCGTGCTGTTCACCTGGGCGGTCCGCCGCCCCCGCGTTACGGGGTGAGGAGACGGTTCTGCTTGCGGATCTTCGCAGCGCGGACCAAGAACACGATGCCCAAAGCCACTAGCGCTGCGCCGAAGAGGAAGTAGCCGAGCGCGTAGGCCAGATCGACCTGGTCGGGCCGCACGAATGCCCTGATCAGCTGGGCCAGACCGCGCGGAAAGCTGAACAGGCTCAGCGCCAGCACGATGATCCCGGCGACCGTCCACCCGACAGGCGACTTCCTCGGGGAGGGCGCGGCGGCGGCGGGAACCGGGACCGGGGGCACGGGAGGGGGATTTTCGCTCATGTTGGCGACCCTATGGGTTAGCGCGTGAGCTTCTCTAGCGTGTTGAGGTTGCGCGTGGTCAGCCACGGCTTGTGCTTCGACGCCGACTGGGCGTTGCCCATCGCGCTGTCGAGAGTGTCGCCCTTGGGCACGCTCCAGTAGACGACGCCGTCGCCGGCTTCCGCCTGCTCCACCTTCGGATCGAGCGCCACGGCGAGCAGCTCGTCGCGCACTTCGGCCTTCAGCACGAACACCACGTAGGCGTGCCGGTCGCCGCTGCGCTCGTACGGGAACGCGTCGACGATCTTCTGCAGCTGCGCACCCGTCAGCACGTGCACCCATGCCTCGTACCCGAAGGCCGACCGCAGCGCCGTCTCGAGCTTGTCTTTGGCGGCGGCCGCGGCATCCGGTGTCGTGAACAGCACGTTGCCGCTGGCCAGGACAGTCGTCACGTTCTCGTAGCCGAGCCCGCGCACGACCTCGGCGAGGTCGGCCATCTTCATGTTGACGCCGCCGACGTTGACCCCACGCAGCAGGGCGACGTACGCGCTCACGATGGTCGAGCCTGCCGAGACCGGCTACTTGTGGTCGTGCCCGTAGTGCTCGTTGCCGGCCTTGCGCCCGTGGGCGTCTTTGCCGCCGGCGGCGGAGCCGTGGGGCGCCGTCGATGCCGCGATCAGGTCGTTCGCGTCGCCGCTGTCGTCGCCGTCGCCGAGGGCCGACGCGGTGAACGCGCTGACATCCACTGCCTTGCCCTTGGTGTCGACAACGGTCGCCTTGCTCAGAACCCAGGCGAGCGCCTTCGAGCGGGCGACCTCACCGATCATGGCGGGCAGTTGGTTGTTCTGCTGCAGCACCTGGATGAACTCGCCCGGCTCCATGCCGTATTGAGCAGACGCCTGCACGAGGTAGGAGGTCAGCTCGTTCTGGCCGACCTTGATCTCTTCTTTCTCGGCGATCGAGTCGAGCAGAATCTGCGACCGGAACGTCTTCTCGCTCGACTCTGCGACCTCGGCACGGTGCGTGTCGTCGTCGAGACGGTTCTCGTTCTCGAGGTGGCGGTTCACCTCGTCGTCGATCAGCTTCTGCGGGACCGGGATCTCGACCTTCTTGAGCAGCTCTTCGACGATCTTGTCGCGAGCCTGCACGCCCTGGCCGAACTCCTTGCTCTTGCCGAGCTGCTCGCGCAGGTCGGAGCGCAGTTCGCCGATGGTGTCGAACTGGCTGGCGATCTGGGCGAAGTCGTCGTCGGCGGCCGGAAGCTCGCGCTCTTTGACGCTCAGCACGCTGACGGCGATCTGGGCCTTCTCGCCCTCGTGGTCGCCACCGAGCAGGTCGGCCTCGAAGGTGGTGTTCTCGCCGGCGGTCAGGGTGTCGAGGGCATCGTCGATGCCGTCGATCAGCTCGCCCGAGCCGAGCTCGTACGAGATGTTCGACGCCGTGTCGACCGTCTCGTCGCCGATGGTGGCGGTGAGGTCGAGGCTGACGAAGTCGCCGGTCTTGGCGGGGCGGTCGACGGTCACCAGGGTGCCGAAGCGCGAACGCAGGGTCTCGAGCTCGTTCTCGACCTCATCCGGCGTAACCGTCACCGGGTCGACCTCGAGCTTCAGCTGGTCGTACGCGGGAATCGTGAACTCGGGCCGCACGTCGACCTCGACCGAGAACTGCAGGTCGCCCGAGAAGTCTTTCTCTTCGGGCCACTGGGTCACGTCGGCCTCGGGGCGGCCGAGCGGACGCAGCTTCTCTTCTTCGGCGGCCTCACGGTAGAAGCGGTCGAGCCCGTCGCTGACGGCGTGGTTCAGCACCTCGGCACGGCCGACGCGCTGGTCGATGATGGGCGGCGGCACCTTGCCCTTGCGGAAGCCGGGGATGTTCACCGACTCGGCGATGTGCTCGTAGGCGTGCTTGATGCTGGGCTTGAGCTCTTCGGGCGTGACGGTGATGCTGAGCTTCACGCGCGTGGGGCTGAGCTTCTCGACGGTCGT
>JBDTQN010000292.1:0-3329 GCA_039932215.1 Pseudolysinimonas sp.
TGATGATGCCGGTGCGCTGACGGATCCACTCGTCGCTGGAGTCGATCGCCTCGACCAGGTCGGCGTTCGGCACGACGATGTCGCCGCGCGCGGCGCCGTAGGCGAGGATCCGCGTGAACTGCGGGCCGACGGCCTGCGTGAGGTCGGTCATGCGGCAGCATCTCCATCGATCAGGGCGTAGGCCGCGGGAAGGTCGTCGGGGGTCTTCACGGCGACCGTGGGCAGCCCCTTGAGGCCGCGCTTTGCCAGCCCGACGAGCGCGCCAGCCGGGGCCAGCTCGATCAGGCCGGTGATTCCCGCCTTCTCGAACGAGGCCATCGTGAGGTCCCAGCGGACGGGGCTAGCCACCTGGCCGACGATCAGATCGAGGAACAGGCGCCCGTCGGTCACCGTCTCGCCCGACTTGTTGGTCCAGATCGGCAACGTCGGGTCGGCGGGCTCGAGGCCGGCCGCCAGCGCGCGCAGGGTGTCGACGGCGGGAGCCATGAAGCGGGTGTGGAAGGCGCCGGCGACCTGCAGCGGGATGACGCGAGCACCCGCGGGGGGCGCCTCTTGCAGGGCGGCGAGAGCGGGCAGTTCGCCGGCGACCACGATCTGACCGCCGCCGTTGAAGTTCGCGGGCTCGAGGCCCAGTTCTGCGAGCTTCTCGAGTAGTTCGGCTTCGTCACCACCGAGAACAGCGCTCATTCCGGTCTGCACCTTCGAGGCCGCGTCGGCCATCGCGATGCCGCGCTGCGTGACGAGCTTCATCGCGTCGTCTTCGTTCAGGATGCCGGCGGCAGCCGCTGCGGCGAGCTCACCGACCGAGTGACCGGCCACGCCGCCGAGCTTGTCGCGGCGCCCTCCGTCGGTCACGGCGGCGAAGCTGAGCAGCGACGCCGCGACGATCAGCGGCTGCGCGACCGCGGTATCGCGGATCGTGTCGGAATCGCTCACGGTGCCGTGCTTGCGCAGCTCGACGCCGGAAGCGTCGGACAGGGCATCGAGATGCTCGGCGAAACGGGGCTCTGCGAGCCAGGGTTCGAGGAATCCGGGGGTCTGCGAGCCCTGACCGGGCGCGACTACTACGACTGGCACGGGTTCCATCCTGCCCTGCCGCGCACACCCTCGTCGAACGGGGTCCACGAAAGAATCAGCAAGACGTTGGTGCTTTCGTACAAGTCCGCATGATCAGCGCGCGCTTCGTGGGTGGTGCTAGCTCTTGCGGTCGTTCTCGGCGATCGAGCCGACGATCAGGGCAGCCTGCAGGATCAGGGCCTCACGGGCGCCCGTGGCATCCCAGCCGATGACCTCGCTGATGCGCTTCAGCCGGTACCGCACCGTGTTGGGGTGGACGAACAGCTCGCGCGCGGTCGCCTCGAGGGATCGGCCGTTGTCGAGATAGCACCACAGCGTGGTCAGCAGCTCGGTCGAGTGGTTCTGCAGCGGCTTGAAGATGCGGTTCACGAGCGTGGAGCGTGCCAGCGGGTCGCCGGCCAGGGCCCGCTCGGGCAGCAGGTCGTCGGCGAGCGTCGGCCGCGGAGCGTTGCGCCACGCCTTGGCGACAGCGAACCCGGCCAGCGCGGCACGCGCGCTGCGAGCGGCCTCGACGAGCGACGGCACCTCGTGTCCGAGCACCAGGTGGCCGGGGCCGAAGCCGGGCTCGAGCTGTCCGGCGATCGCGAGGAACGCCATCGGCTCACGCGTCTCGGAGTCGTCAGACGGGTCGACCCGGCCGATCACAAGCACCAGCCGGCTGCCCTGCACCCCGATCAGCACGTCGGCGTCGAGATGGCGTGCCGTGCGGCGCAGCATGTCGACGTCGAGCATTTTCGGCGCGGTGCCGACCAGCACGCTCACCTCGCCGTGCCCGTTCCAGCCGAGAGCCGCGATCCGCGACGGCAGTTCGCTGTCGTACTCGCCCGTCAGGATGCTGTCGACCACCAGCGCCTCGAGACGGGCGTCCCACAGGCCGCGAGCCTCGGCCGCGCGGGCATACACGTCGGCCGCGGCGAACGCGATCTCGCGGGAATACAGCAGGATCGCTTCGCGCAACGACTCGTCGTCGTCTTTGACGCGCTGCTCGACGACCTCGACGGTCACGCGGATCAGCTGCAGCGTCTGCTGCAGGCTCACCGAGCGCAGCAGCTCGCGTGGCGCGGCTCCGAACACGTCGGCCGCGATCCACGGGATCGACTTCGGGTCGTCGAACCACGAGATGAACGCGGTGATGCCGTTCTGCGCCACCATTCCGACGGCGCTGCGGCGCCCCGGCGGCATGTCGCGGTACCACGGCAGCGTGTCGTCGAGCCGTTTCAGCGTCGCCGTCGACAACTCGCCGGTGAGCGTGCGCAGCCAGGCGAGGGTCTGCGCCTTCGTGCGGGGCGCGGCCACCTTTACGATTCGCCGCCGGTGCTGCCGGTGGTGCCGGCCGTCACATCGAGCAGCCGGTACTTCTCGATGGCCTGCTGGATGGCGCCGGGGTCGACCTCGCCACGTCGGGCGAGCGACTGCAGCGTGCGGACGACGATCGACGGGCCGTCGATCTTGAAGAACCGGCGGGCCGCAGCGCGGGTGTCGCTGAACCCGAAGCCATCGGCTCCGAGCGTGACGAAGTCACCGGGTACGTACGGACGAATCTGATCGACGACCGCGTGCATGTAGTCGGAGACTGCGACATACGGGCCTTCTGACCCGGCGAGCTTCGACCAGAGGTACGGGATCTGCGGCGCGTCGGTCGGGTGCAAGAAGTTGTGCTCGTCGGCGGCGAGACCGTCGCGTCGCAACTCGTTCCACGACGTGACGCTCCACACGTCGGCGGCGATGTTCCAGTCTTGTGCGAGCAACTGCTGCGCCTCGAGCGCCCACGGCACCGCGACGCCCGACGCCATCAGCTGGGCTTTCGGGCCCAGGTTCTGCGCCGCACTGAGCTTGTAGATGCCCCGCAGCACGCCGTCGACGTCGAGCCCCTCGGGCTCGGCCGGCTGCACGATCGGCTCGTTGTAGACGGTGATGTAGTACATGACGTTCGGGTCGGGATGGCTCGGTTGTCCATCCGGTCCGGCGCCGTACATGCGCTCGATGCCGTTGCGGACGATGTGCCCGATCTCATAGCCGTACGCGGGGTCGTACGCGACGACCGCGGGGTTCGTCGCGGCCAGCAGGTGGGAATGGCCGTCCGCGTGCTGCAGGCCCTCGCCGGTCAGCGTGGTGCGGCCCGCCGTGGCGCCGATGATGAACCCGCGCGCCATCTGGTCGCCGGCGGCCCACATCGCGTCGCCGGTGCGCTGGAACCCGAACATCGAATAGAACACGTAGAACGGGATGAGCGGCTCGCCGTGCGTCGCATA
>JBDTQN010000293.1:0-3323 GCA_039932215.1 Pseudolysinimonas sp.
GATCATGGCGACGCACGATGTCGGCATCGTCGACCAGATGCAACGACGCGTGATCGAACTGGTCAGCGGCCAGGTCGTGCGTGACGAGCGCGGCGGCAGCTACCAGACGCAGGCGGTGCCGATCATCCAGGCGCAGGCGCCCGCCGCGCGCACCGCCCGCGAAGAGAGCGTGCTCGACGACGCGTCGCTCGCCGCGGCGCCCGCCCCCGCCCCGACGCCCGCGCCCGCCGCGACGCCCACGTTCGCGCCGAAGCCGGCCCCCGAGCCGGCCCGCGAGCCCGAACCCTCGCCCGTGCTGATCGACGCGCCCGTGACCGGCACGATCACGATCGTCGAACCGACCGTCGTTCGCCCCGTCACAGCTCCGCCGGTGCCGAAGTCTGCTCCGCACGTCGTACCGCGCACCGATGAGCCGGCTCCCGATCTGGTTCCGCCGCCCCTCAACGAACCCGGGAGGCGCTGATGAGACTCGGCCTCATCCTGAGCGAGGTCGGCCAGGGGTTCCGCCGCAACCTGTCGATGGTCGTGTCGGTGGTGCTGGTCACGTTCATCTCTTTGACGTTCTTTGGTGCTGCGATCCTGCTGCAGACCCAGATCAGCCAGACCAAGGGCTACTGGTACGACCGGGCGCAGGTCGCCGTCTACCTGTGCTCCGACTACGACACCGAGCCCAACTGCAACGAGACCGAGGCGACCGAGGCGCAGAAGTCCGCCGTCAAAGCCGAGCTCGAAGGCGACACGCTCAGCCCGTTCATCAAGAAGGTCGACTTCGAAGATCGTGATCAGGCGTACGCGAACTTCCTCGACCAGTTCGAGGGGACCACAGCCGCCCAACTGGTGACCCCCGACATCCTGAACGAGGCTTTCCGCATCAACCTGATCGACCCGGACCAGGCCGAGATCGTCATCGACCAGATCACCGGCATGCCCGGCGTCGAGAGCGTCACCGACCAACGCGGGTTGCTCGAACCGATCTTCGCGATCATGAACGCCGCCACCTTCACCGCGGTCAGCATCGCCGCGCTGATGCTGGTCGCCGCCGTGCTGCTGATCGCGACGACCATTCGTCTCAGCGCGTTCTCGCGACGTCGAGAGCTCGGCATCATGCGGCTCGTCGGTGCCTCGAACCGGTTCATCGAGACGCCCTTCGTTCTCGAAGGCGTGCTGGCCGCCCTCATCGGCTCGTTGCTCGCCGGCGGGTTGATCGTCGTGCTTGTGCAGTTCTTCGTGCAGGGTTACCTGTCGAGCGCGTTCCCCGGCACCGCCCTGGTCAACCTGAATGACGCGCTCATCGTCGTGCCGATCCTGCTCGGGTCGGGTGCCCTGCTCGCCGCGATGTCGGCGAGCGTGGCGATTCGCCGGTACCTCAAGGTCTGATGCTCGCGGTTACACTGGTGGGCTGCACAGCACGCCACGAGTAACCGGAAGGAGGCGTCGCCATGCCGAAAGAACAAGGGCAGAAGGTCGTCGCCACCAACCGCAAGGCGCGACACGACTACACGATCGAAGACACCTACGAGGCCGGGATCGTGTTGCAGGGCACCGAGGTGAAGTCGCTTCGCGAGGGCCGGGCATCGCTGGTCGACGGCTACGCCTTCATCGACGGCGGCGAGATCTGGCTCGATGCGGTGCACATCCCCGAGTACACCGAGGGCACCTGGAACAACCACGCTCCGCGTCGCAAGCGCAAGCTGCTGATGCACAAGGCACAGATCATCAAGATCTCGCACAAGACCAAAGAGGGCGGCTACACGCTGGTGCCCTTGAGCATCTACTTTCTCGACGGCCGGGCCAAAGTCGAGCTCGCCGTCGCCAAGGGCAAGCGTGAGTACGACAAGCGCCAGGCCCTGCGCGAGCGGCAAGACACTCGCGAAGCGCAACGGGCGATCTCGTCGCGGCGGCACCTCGGCGAGTAGAGCCCTCGCGTCTACTGCGGAATCGGCCGGTACAGGTCGCGCGTGAGGTCGTCAGACGTGCCGCCCTGCTCGGGCAGGTCGGGGTCGTCGAGGATCGCGCAGAGCGTGGCGGTGTCGCCGGCGTTGTACTGCTCGAGCGTGGGCGGCGAGATCGCCGACATGATGTACTCGATCTTCACCAGATCGGTCGGCAGGTACAGGCGGTACTCGAGCAGCCGGTCGCAGGTGTAGCCGGCGTACGTCGCCAATGACGAATCGGCCGAGTACGGCACTCCCGGGAAGGCCAGGTCGACACTGGCGACGATCTGCTGCTGATGCGGCTGCGTGCACGGGACGACCGTGTAGACGTCTTCGGCTCCGGGTTGCACCATGCAGGAGCCGGGCAGCAGGTCGTCGGCGGCGATGTCGCCGAGCGGAACGACCGGAGTCTGCAGCACGATGCGGATGACGACCGAGATGATGAGCACGGCGACAGCCGTGGCTGCGGCGACGATGCCGATGCGCAGCCAGCTGGGGAGTGCGCCGAATCCGGTGCGTGCTATCGAATCCGGGGTCGATTCCACCTCGCTCACAGCGATACCGTATCGGATGTGAGCGACTCGTCAGCAGCCCGGCAGCCCAGCCGTGCGCTCGACCTGGTCACCGCGATCCTGCTCGGTGTCGTCTCGTTGACGACCGCGCTGGGTGCATGGCAGGCGAGCTCGTGGAGTCAGCAGGCCGCCGACTACGGTGAGTCGTCATCCGACGCGCGCGACTCCGCGATCACCCGCGGCGTCGACTGGCAGTACGACAGTCGCCTCGACACCGCCGCGATCCTCAATGCGCGCGAGTACGCGGTGCTGAACGATCAAGCCATCGCCGCCGACGACTACCGTGCCGCCGCGTTTACCGAGGCGATGGTCGGCAACTATCTCGCGCGCATCCTGTCGAATACCGGGCTGGATGCGGCCTTCGCGACCTGGCGCGCCGACGGGTTCCCGCCGGACGAGAACCCCACCACGAACCCCGAATACCTGGTCGGGCTGCGCGGCGAGGCTGACTCGTTCACGCAGGTGTCGGCGCTCGCGGGAGAGTTCAAAGACCGCCTGCAGGGCAAGGCGAACATCATCATCCAGGCGTCGCTCGTCGACGCGCTCGCGCTGTTCCTGCTCGGCGTCGCCGGCATCAATCGGCTGAGATCCGCGCGGTTCGCCACGCTCGTCCTCGGTGCCGCCGCCTACATCGCGTCGATCTTCATGATGTTGGGTGCCTACTGATGGCGGCGATCGCAACGCGGGACGAGCGGACGCGCGGTGCCCTCGAGATCATCACCGCCATCCTGCTGGGTCTGGTGTCGGTCGCGACCGCGATAGGGGCCTTCCAGGCGGGGCAGTGGGCGCAGCAGTCCGACGATCTTGCGTCGGTGTC
>JBDTQN010000294.1:0-3321 GCA_039932215.1 Pseudolysinimonas sp.
GTACGCCTCGGCGGCCGAGTGCTCGGGCGCGAAGGTGGTGATCGGCGCGGCGGCGACCGACGCATCCGGGAACTTCACGGTGCGACCGATCACCGTCTCGAGCACCTGGTCGCCGAACGCCTCGACGACGCGCTCGAGCACCTCGCGCGAGTGCAGGGTGCGCGGGTCGTACATGGTCGGCAGGATGCCGTCGAGCTCGATCGCAGGGTTGAGGCGATCACGCACCTTCTCGATAGTCTCGACGAGCAGGGCGACACCGCGCAGGGCGAAGAACTCCAGCTCGAGCGGGATGAGCACGCCGTGCGCCGCGGTGAGCGCGTTGACGGTCAGGAGTCCGAGTGACGGCTGGCAGTCGATCAGGATGACGTCGTAATCGGCGCTCACCTGGCGCAGCACGCGGGCCAGTATCTGCTCGCGAGCGACCTCGTTCACGAGGTGCACCTCGGCGGCCGAGAGGTCGATGTTGGCCGGGATGACGTCGAGCCCGGTTGTGCCGGTGTGGTGGATCGCCTCGCGCACGTCTTTCGTCGAGCCCAGCAACAGGTCGTAGATCGTGACGACGTCGTGGGACTGCACGCCGAGACCGGCGGTCAGAGCGCCCTGCGGATCGAAGTCGACCGCGAGCACCTTGCGGCCGTATTCGGCCAGGGTCGCGCCCAGGTTGATGGTCGTCGTCGTCTTGCCGACCCCGCCCTTCTGGTTGCAGAGGGCGACGATGCGCGCGGGACCGTGCTGCTTCAGAATGGGAGGCAACGGGAACTCGGTCACAGGGCGTCCGGTGGGTCCGAGCACGGGCAATTCCATTCCAGGCAGTTCTGTCACATCCTCCCGATGCGCTGACATGCCCCGAGTGTACGTCGGGGCCCAGAGGCTCCCCTGCGCCACGCGTCAAGTAGAGGTTGAGGGTTGATTTCGACCGGCTCGATCACCGCGCGCGTGGATGCGCGCCGATGTAGACGTCGCGCAGCGTGTCGGCGGTGACCCGGGTGTAGATCTGGGTGGTCGCGACACTCGCGTGGCCGAGCAGCTCTTGCACCACCCGCACGTCGGCACCGCCCTGAAGCAGATGCGTCGCGAAGGAGTGGCGCATGCTGTGCGGCGAGAGATCGATGCCGAGTTGGGCGCGTTCGGCGGCGGCACGCATCAGCAGCCAGGCGTTCTGGCGCGAGAGACGAGCGCCGCGGATGCCAAGGAACACCGCGGGCGTCGACCGGCCCCGCGCAGACAGCACCGGGCGCGCGCGAACCAGGTACGCATCCAGAGCCGCCCGCGCGTAACTGCCGACCGGCACGATGCGCTGCTTGCCGCCCTTGCCGAACAGCCGCACCACCTCGGTCGCGCCGGCGTCGCCGAGCAGGTCGTCGACGTTGAGCGCCACCGCCTCGGAGATGCGCGCGCCCGTGGCGTAGAGCAGTTCGATCAGCGCCTTGTCGCGCAGGTCGGCGGGCTCATCGCCGTCGGTCGCGGCCAGCAGCCGCTCGACCTGCTCGATCGTGAGGGCCTTCGGGAGTCGTGCGGGCTGTTTCGGTGCAATGAGGTCGACGGCGGGATCCGTCTCGAGCAGACCCTCGTCGACCAGGAACCCCGTGAAGCTGCGGATCGACGAGATCGTGCGCGCGATCGACGACGCCGCGAGCGGCTCGGGGCGCTCCCGCAGCCCGCGCACGTACGCCGCCAGCGCGACCGGCTCGAGGGCGGTGCCCGCCGACAGCATCGCCTCGAGATCGCGCCGGTACGCGGCCACCGTGTTCGGCGACCGCCCCTTCTCGATCGCGACATGGCGCAGGTAGCGGTCCAGCTGGCGCCCGTGCTCGACGACGCCGGTCAATTCGCCGCTACCGGCGTCGATGGGCATGGGCGAGAAGGGCGATGAGCAGGATGGCGTTGCCGATTCGGCCGGAGAACGCTGCGTCGAGCGCCTCATCCAGCGAGACCCAGCGCACCACGATCTGCGCCTCCTCGTCGGTGCGGTCGTGCACCTGCGGCGCGGCATGCAGGCCGCGCGCCTCGAACAGCGTCACCTGCTCGTCACTCTGGCCCGGGGAGGTGAAGAAGCTGAGTGGCGCGCTCCAGTCGTCGGCGACGAGATCGGTCTCTTCTGCCAGCTCGCGCTTCGCCGCGGTGAGCGGGTCCTCCCCCTCGACGTCGAGCAAGCCTGCGGGGATCTCCCAGAGCCGGGTGCGAACGGGATGCCGGTACTGGTTGATCAGCAGCACGCGATCCGCGTCATCGATGGCGAGCACCGCGACGGCGCCGTGGTGCGCTGAGTACTCGCGCACAATCGTTCCGGGGCCGAACCGTGCGGTTTCGCGGTTGACATCGAAGACCTTGCCCTCGAAGACTGTCGCCGCGTCGGTGATCGGCGCGTCATCCCGAACATCGGCCAGGGGGCCGCTGCGCAGTGCATCGAGGTCGATCACGGGGTGCGGATCAGACTTCGACGTGCTCGCCGCGCTCGGGCTGCTCGGCCAGCTGCGTTGCAGCATCGGTCTCGGTGTCGACGACCGGGCGCTCGCCCGGGTCGGCGACCTCGAAGAGGCGAGAGGCCTCCTGCCGCACGCGGGCAGCGGCGACCAGCCCGCGGAACAACGGGTTCGGGCGGTTCGGGCGCGAACGCAGTTCAGGGTGCGCCTGGGTGCCGACGTAGAACGGGTGCACATCACGCGGCAGCTCGACGTACTCGACCAGCTCGCGGTCGGGCGAGACCCCGGAGAACACCATGCCGGCGGCGGCGATGCGGTCGCGGTAATGGTTGTTCACCTCGTAGCGGTGACGGTGGCGCTCAGAGGCGACCGGCGCGCCGTACAGCTCTTCGACGATCGAGCCGGGCTCGAGTGCGGCCTCGTACAGACCGAGGCGCATGGTGCCGCCCATGTCGCCGTGATCGATGATGTCGACCTGCTCGGCCATCGTCGCGATCACCGGGAATTCGGTGTCGGGGTCGAACTCGCTCGAGCTCGCACCGGTCAGTCCGGCCTCATTGCGGGCGAACTCGATCACCATGCACTGCAGTCCCAGACACAGACCGAGCACCGGAATGCGGTTCTTGCGGGCGAAGGTCAGTGCGCCGAGCTTGCCCTCGATACCGCGCACGCCGAACCCGCCGGGAACACAGATGCCATCGACATCGGCCAGCAGCCGCTCTGCACCCTCGGGCGTTTCACACTCGTCGGACGGGACCCACCGGATGCCGACCTTCGTCTCTTGTGCGAACCCGCCCGCCTTGAGCGCCTCGGTGACCGAGAGATATGCGTCGGGCAGATCGATGTACTTGCCGACCAGGGCGATCGTGACCTCGTGCGCCGGCTCGTGCACGGTCTT
>JBDTQN010000295.1:0-3299 GCA_039932215.1 Pseudolysinimonas sp.
CCTCGTCGTCGTAGGACGGGGCGGGCACGTGCTTGAGGATCGCGTCGAACAGCGGTTCGAGGTCGTCGTTGTCGGGGAGGGTGCCGTTCTCGGGCTTGTTCCAGGATGCCGCACCGTTGCGCCCTGAGGCGTACACCACCGGCAGGTCGAGCAGCGAGTCGACGTCGAGGTCGGGCATGTCGTCGTGCAGGTCGCTCGCGAGGTTGAGCAGCAGATCGTGGCTCTCGTGGACGACCTCGTCGATGCGCGCATCGGGCCGGTCGGTCTTGTTGACCAGCAGGATGACGGGCAGCTTCGACTCGAGAGCCTTGCGCAGCACGAATCGCGTCTGCGGGAGCGGGCCCTCGCTCGCGTCCACCAGAAGCACCACGCCATCCACCATCGACAGGCCGCGCTCGACCTCGCCGCCGAAGTCGGCGTGGCCCGGGGTGTCGATCACGTTGATCGTGACCGGGACACCGGCGGGAGCATGGATGCCCTCGTAGCTGATCGCCGTGTTCTTGGCGAGGATCGTGATGCCCTTCTCGCGCTCGAGGTCGTTGGAGTCCATGGCGCGCTCCTCCATGTGCTCGTGCGAGCCGAAGGAGTTGGTCTGGCGCAGCATGGCGTCGACGAGCGTCGTCTTGCCGTGGTCGACGTGGGCGACGATTGCGACGTTGCGCAGGTCGGAGCGGGTGGCGAGAGCCATGGAAGTACCTCAGAAAGAAGAAAGTGGGAGTTTGCCCGACAATGGGCGACTCTGCAGTCTACTCGGGTGACGACCGAATTATTTGGGAGACGGGCTGGCGGCTGCCGGAGCCCACTCCCACGCGTTCCAGAAGATCCCGCGCCCCAGCGGAGAACGCGTCACACCGGTCACCTTCGATGAGACGGCCGTGACCGTCGGATACGCGAACAGCGGCACCCCGTACGCATCGGCCCAGAGGTGACCGTCGATCTCGGTGAGCAGCAGGGTCACCTCGGCGTCATCGTCGGACGCGTCGAGTTGCGCGATGAGCGCGTCGACTTCGGGGTTGGAATAGCGGGTGAAGTTCGCCAGCTTCGAATCGCTCTGGAAGATGGCGCTCGCCGCGGCCGGGCCGAGCCGGGTGGTGTCCCACGCGAACAGGGCGGCGTCGTAGGTGCCGCTGACCCCGAGCAGCGACTCCCACTCGGAGGACGAGCAGTCGGTGACCACGAAGCCGGCGCGCGCGGCGCTGGTGCGGATGAGGGTGAATTCCGCGACCCGGCGGGGGTTGGCCGGGTCGTACAGGATGCAGACGTGGGGATCGACGACGCCGGCCGACTTCAGCAGATCTTTGGCCGCCGAGACGTCGGTGCGGGCGTACTCGCTCGAGCCGTTACCGGCGATCGCGTCGGCGTAACCGTCGGCGCCCGGGCGCACCAGGAACGAATCGAGCAGCCCGGCATCCTCCTGCAGCGGGGCGATCAGGTCGTCGACGATCTGCTGCCGGGGCACGACGTGCAGGAACGCCTCGCGCACCCGCGGGTCGTCGAACACCCCTGATCGCGACTGCGACTGCTGCAGGTCGAGGTGCTCGAACGTGCCCTCGGAACCGGCCGTGACGGTGACGTCGCGGACGCCGACGAGCGCCGAGATCACGTCTTCGCTCGGCTGCGGGGTGACGATGTCGACCTCGTGGCGTTGCAGCAGGGTGACCGTCTCGAGCGGATCGGGCGACACCGTGAGCTGGATGGTCTCGTAGTTCGGCTCGCGGTCGCCGTGGTACTCGGGGTTCGCGCTGAGGGTGACCGAGGCGTTGGCGGTGATCCCGGTCACCGTGTACGGGCCCGACGAGACCAGCAGCGACGGGTCGTCAGGCAGGTCGGTCAGGTTGTAGGCGCTGTTCCAGAAGCGTGCGAGTTCGCCGAGGTCGCCGACGTCGCGGCCGATGATGGTTGAGACCAGGGCGGCCTTCGCCTTCGCGGCCGCGTCGAGGGCCGTGTCATCCCCCGCCCCCTGCGGCATGCCCAGCGCATGCTCGGCGACGACATGCGCCGCGACACCGGGCTCGAGGGCGATGCGCCAATTCGAGACATACGTGGCGTAGGTGACCTCGATGGCCTGGTCTTCGACGATGGTCGGCGTCGCGGTCGCGGTCTCGAGGCCGGCGCCGTCGAAGAACACGACGTCGTCGGGGAAGTCGTCGGTGTACTGCCCGGTGGTGGCGTCGACGTAATCGGTGTCGTCGAAACCGGGGGTGTTCAGCGTTCCCGAGTTCGCCGCCCAGGCCAGCAGCAGATCGGCGGCATCGATCGGCACGCCGTCCGACCACGTGACACCATCGGCGATGGTGTACCGCACGGTGAACGGAGACTCGTCGACGATCTCGGCGCGGCCGAACGAGGTGTCTTCGACCAGACGGTAGGCGTCGTCGTAGTAACCGAAGCCCGTGCCGGTCAGGTAAGCCACGTCGGCGTTCGTCGGCGTCGAGCGCCCGAACGAGGTGGCGGCGTTCGCCGAGGTGAGGGGCGTCGCGACGGCCACGCGCACCTGGCTGCCCGCGACGACCGTGGTGGTCGGAGTGCATGCCGAGAGCGTCGCCACCGAGACGACGAGAGCCGCGACGGCCCCGAACACGCGAATCTTCACCGCGGACAGCCTAACGAGGAAGCCGAGGGGCGACCACGCTCGCGCGCAGCCGCCCCTCGGGTGTGTGGTGCGATCTGCTACTTGAGGTAGCCGACAGCCGTCCAGTCGACCGACTCGAAGGTGGCCGGGCCGTAGTTGGCCAGGTCGCCATCCACCGCGTACACGTTCGCGTACGCGTACAGCGTCAGCATCGGCACATAATCGGCGATCACCGCGTTGATCTTCTCGACGATCTTCAGCCGCGCCGCCGGATCGAGCTCGACATTCGCCTCGGCCCAGAGATCGGCCAGCTGCGGGTCGGACACGAACGCGTAGTTCTGACCGAGGTCGTCACCGGGCTCCTGCTCGGGCGAGAACAGGGACTCCGACGACGAGATGTTGAACGCCGTCCCCTGCCATCCGAAGGTGGCCAGTTCGTACTTGCCATCCGAGATGTTCTGGAAATAGTCGGCAGCCGGCGACTCGTCGATCGTCACCTTGATGTCGATGTCAGCCAGCGACGCCTGGATCTGCTGCGCACGCAACTCGTTGCTCGAACTGCCCTGCGGCACGATGACCGACACTTCGAGGGTCTCGCCATCCTTCGTCCACACGCCGTCGGCATTGGTCCAGCCGGCGTCGGTGAGGATCTGCTTCGCCTTCGCGGGGTCGTAGGCGAGCACGTCGCCACCCACGTCGGTGTAGCCGTCCTGGCCGGGCATCAGCA
>JBDTQN010000296.1:0-3297 GCA_039932215.1 Pseudolysinimonas sp.
TGATTTTGCGAGGAATGGCCGGGTTAACCCGCTCGCGATCGGGGTACACGAGGGGCTTGTACCCCGCCTGTCCTCCCTTTTCGGGACACGCCTCCGAAGGTTCTCCGAGACGCGTGCACGCATGGTGAGCGCCGCGTGCGGGGCGATAGCGTCGTCAGGGTGGCCACACCGCACCAGCCGCGCATCGGGCGCATCCCCATCCGCAACGTCTCCCCTCGGCAACCGGAGGGTCGTTGGCCGGCGAAATCCTTCGTCGGCGAAGTGGTCCCCTTTGAGGCCACGATCTTCCGCGAGGGGCACGGCGAGCTCTTCGCCGAACTGGTGCTCACCGACCCCGAGGGTGCCGAGACGCGCCACCGGATGCGGCTGATCGCGTCGGGTACCGACCTGTGGCGCGCCGACGTGCTGATCACCCGCACGGGCGACTGGACCTTTCGGGTCCGCGCAGCATCCGATGACTGGGCCTCGTGGCTGCACACCGCCGACATCAAGATCGAGGCGCTGCAGGATGTCGAGCTGGTCTTCGCGATGGGCGCCGAGCTGTTGGGGCGGTCGTCCTCGGCGATCTTCGGGCAGGCGGCGACCGCGCTGAGCGATGCGAAGCTAACCCCCGCCGCTCGGCTGAAGGTCGCCCACGACACCCGCCTGACGTCGGCCATCGCCGCGGCCCCGCTGATCTCACTCGAGACCGACAGCGAGACCTTCCCGCTGCATGTCGAGCGCGCCGCCGCCGCGGTGGGCGCCTGGTACGAGTTCTTCCCGCGCTCCGAGGGTGCGAAGCAGGCGCGCGACGGCAGCTGGAAGTCGGGCACGTTCCGCACCGCCGCCAAGCGTCTCCCCGGCGTCGCGGCGATGGGCTTCGACGTCCTCTACCTGCCGCCGATCCATCCCATCGGCCACGAGTTCCGCAAGGGACCCAACAACTCGACCGCTGCCGGACCGGGCGACCCGGGCAGCCCGTGGGCCATCGGGTCCGCCGAGGGCGGACACGATGCCATCCACCCCGACCTGGGCAGCGCTGCCGACTTCGCTTTCTTCGTGAACGAGGCGGAGGCCGCCGGGCTCGAGGTTGCTCTCGACCTCGCTCTGCAGTGCGCGCCGGATCACCCCTGGGTGACCCAGCATCCGGATTGGTTCACGCAGCGCCCGGACGGGTCGATCGCCTACGCCGAGAACCCGCCGAAGAAGTATCAAGACATCTATCCGATCAACTTCGACCGGGATACCGAGGGGATCAAGGCCGAGGTGCTGCGCATCGTCGAGTTGTGGATCGAGCGGGGGGTGAAGATCTTCCGCGTCGACAACCCGCACACCAAGCCGTTGATGTTCTGGGAGTGGCTGCTCGCCGAGGTGAACGGGCGGCATCCGGAGGTCGTGTTCCTGGCGGAGGCGTTCACCCGACCCCCGATGATGCAGTCACTGGCGGGTGTGGGCTTTCAGCAGTCGTACTCCTATTTCACGTGGCGCAATACAAAGCCAGAGCTCGAGGCGTTCTTCGGCGAGATCTCGGGGCCGTCGGCTGACTACTTCCACCCGAACCTGTTCGTGAACACGCCCGACATCTTGACCGAGTACCTGCAGTTCGGTGGGCAGGCGGCCTACAAGGTGCGCGCGGCGCTGGCCGCGACTGCGTCACCGCTCTGGGGTGTGTACGCCGGCTACGAGCTGTTCGAGCATGTCGCGCGCCCGGGCAGCGAAGAGAACATCGACAACGAGAAGTACGAGTACAAGCAGCGCGACTGGGCGAAGGCAGACGCGGCGGGCACCTCGTTGGCGCCGTACCTCACCGTGCTGAACGGCATCCGTCGCGCGCACCCGGCGCTCGGGCAACTGCGCAACCTGCGCGTGCACTGGAGCGATGATGAGGCGATCCTCGTGTTCACCAAGTACCTCGCCGGCGAGTTCGCTGAGGGCGGCCACCCCGACGGGCTGATCGTCGTCGCGAATGTCGATCCGCACTCGACCCGCGAGTCGACCGTGCACCTCGACCTGACAGCGCTCGGACTCGAGCCGGGCACCAGTTTCGGTGTGCGCGAACTGATCACGGGCGCGAACTGGATCTGGACCGATTCGAACTACGTTCGGCTCGACGCGTTCACCGAGCCGGTGCATGTGCTGGCGGTCGACTACCGGAAGGCACTCTGATGGCGAAGGAACAGAAGCCCAAGCCGGTGGTCGAGCCCGTCGATTCCACCCCGTCGAAGAAGCGGGCTCCGTCGGCGAAGTCACCCGCCGGCAAGGCGAAAGCGGTGTCGACGGACTCAACCGCCGAGCTGCACCCGGATCACCTCGCCGCACTCGTCGAGGGCAGGCACCCGCGGCCGCATGACGCCCTCGGCCAGCACCCTTACCCTTCGACTGGTTCCGGAACCGACGACTGGCTGATCCGCGCGATCCGTCCGCTCGCGAAGTCGGTCACGGCGGTGCGCGCCGACGGCACGCGCGTCGAGCTGAAGCACGTCGACCGCGGCCTGTGGCAGGGCATCGCGCCGGGTCCCGGCCAGGCGTACGAGCTCGAGGCCGAGTACGAGGGAGCCCCGACATACACAGCGGGCGACCCGTACCGTTTCGTGCCGAGTGTCGGTGAGGTCGACCTGTACCTGTGGGGCGAGGGTCGGCACGAGCAGTTGTGGCACGTGCTCGGTGCGCACTACCGCCCGCATGAGGGCGTCGCCGGAACGAGCTTCTCGGTCTGGGCCCCGCACGCGCAAGCCGCGCGCGTGGTGGGCGACTTCAACGGCTGGGACGGCACCCGCCACGCGATGCGCCGCCTCGACGACAACGGGGTGTGGGAGCTGTTCGTTCCGGGTCTGCACCCGGGGACGACGTATAAATTCCAGCTGCTGACCGCCGCCGGGGAATGGGTTCAGCGCGCCGACCCGATGGCCCGGTACACGCAGGTGCCGCCCGAGAACGCCTCGGTGGTCGGGCAGAGCCTCTTCGAGTGGAGCGACGGCGCGTGGATGGATCGCCGCGCCGCATCCGACCCCCACAACAGCCCGATGAGTGTGTACGAGCTGCACCTCGGGTCGTGGCGTCCGGGGCTCGGGTACCGCGACGCGGCCGACCAGCTGATCGAGTACGTGCATGAACTCGGGTTCACGCACGTCGAGTTCTTGCCGCTCGCCGAGCACCCGTACGGGCCGAGCTGGGGCTACCAGGTCACCGGCTACTACGCCGCGACATCCCGATTCGGGCACCCCGACGACCTGAAGTACCTGATCGACCGGCTGCACAACGCGGGCATCGGCGTGATCATGGACTGGGTCCCCGGTCACTTCCCGAAAGACGAGTGGG
>JBDTQN010000297.1:0-3289 GCA_039932215.1 Pseudolysinimonas sp.
CAGGTGCATGATGTGGCTGAACCGCTCGACCTGCATGAACTCGGTCACCTCGACGCTGCCGGCGACGCACACCTTCGACAGGTCGTTGCGCGCCAGGTCGACCAGCATGAGGTGCTCGGCACCCTCTTTCGGGTCGGCGAGCAGTTCGTCGGCGAGTTCGATGTCGCGCTCAGGGGTCTCGCCGCGGGGACGCGATCCGGCGATGGGGTGCGTGAACACCCGCCCGCCCTGCACCTTGACGAGCGCCTCGGGCGACGACCCGACGATCGAATACGTCTCGCCACTGGGGCTGTCGAGGGTCAGCAGATACATGTACGGGCTCGGGTTGAGAGCCCGCAGCACCCGGTAGACGTCGATCGGCTCGGCGGTCAGCGCGTGATCGAAGCGCTGCGAGATCACGACCTGGAACACGTCACCGTCGCGGATGTACTGCTTCGAGCGCTCGATGGCCGCGTGGTAGTCCGCGACCGCGACGCGCGGCACGGGCGTGGGTGCGATCGTCAGGTCGACCTCGGCCAGCCATGCCTCGGACGGCTGCGCCAGCCCCGTCTGCAGCGCATCGAGTTGCTGCTGCGCGCGCGCCCACATCGCGTCAGCGCTCTCGGCGCCATCGTTGAGGGCTGCGGCGATCAGAATCGCGGTGCCGTTGCGGTGATCGAGCACCACCAGCTCAGACACGAAGCTGAGCGCCTGGCCCGGGACGTCGAAGTCGGCGGGCGGCACATGCGGAAGCCGCTCGAGCTGGCGCACCGCCTCCCACCCGATGAATCCGACGAGGCCACCGGTGAGCGGCGGGTGCCCATCCATCTGGGGTGTTCTCCAGCGTTCGTAGAGATGCGCCAGCGCCTCGAGCGGCGCGCTGGGGGCATCCGGCCCGAGTGCGCGTTCGGCCGCCAGACCGTAGTCGAGCCAGTGCGCGCTGCCGTCGTCTTGCGTCAGCACGCCGAGCGAGCCGACGCCGATGAACGACCAGCGCGACCAGATGCCGCCCTGCTCCGCCGATTCGAGCAGGAACGTGCCCGGCTTGCCCATAGCCAGCTTGCGGTAGACCCCGATGGGCGTCTCGCCGTCAGCGAAGAGTTCGCGAAGCACCGGGACGACGCGGTGCCCGGCTGCCACCGCGGCATCGAACTCGGCGCGGGTCGTCATGCGGCTCCCCGCACGGCTTCCAGCGGATCCACGTCGAAACAGGCGTGCGCGCCGGTGTGGCAGGCAGGCCCGACCTGCTCCACCTGCACGAGCAGCGTGTCGCCGTCGCAGTCGAGAGCGGCGCCGCGCACGTATTGCACGTTGCCGCTGGTGTCGCCCTTTCGCCAGTACTCCTGGCGGCTGCGTGACCAGAACGTCACGCGCCCGGTGGTCAGGGTGCGCCGCAGCGCTTCGGCGTCCATATAGCCGAGCATCAGCACCTCGTGGGTGTCGTGCTGCTGAATGATCGCCGGCAGCAGCCCGTGCGCATCGAACGCGGCACGGCCGACGACCTCCTCGACGTCGTTCATCGCACCTCCACCCCTTCCGCGCGCAGCGCGTCTTTCACCTGACCGACCGTCAGCTCGCCATTGTGGAACACGGAAGCCGCCAGCACCGCATCCGCGCCCGCGGCCACAGCCGGGGCGAAGTCTTCCAGGGCTCCCGCTCCGCCGCTGGCGATCACGGGAACCGAGCTGACAGCGCGGATGGCGGCGACCAGCTCGAGATCGAAACCCTGCTTCGTGCCGTCGGCGTCGATCGAGTTGACGAGCAGCTCGCCCGCCCCCCGTTCGATCGCCTCGCGAGCCCAGGCCACGGCATCCTGATCGGTCTCGGTGCGTCCCCCGTGCGTGGTGACCACGAATCCGGAGCTCGTCGACAGTGCGCGCTTCACGTCGAGGCTGAGCACCAGCACCTGCGCGCCGAAGCGGTCGGCGATCTCGCCGATCAGTTCTGGGCGCGCGATGGCGGCGCTGTTGACGCCGACCTTGTCCGCTCCGCTGGCGAGTAGGCGTGCCACGTCATCGGCCGTGCGTACTCCCCCGCCGACCGTCAACGGGATGAAGACCTGCTCCGCCGTCGCGGTGACCGTCTCGTACATGGTCGCGCGGTCTTCGACCGTGGCCGTGACATCGAGGAAGGTGACCTCGTCTGCCCCCTGCTCGTAGTACCGGCGCGCCAGCTCGACCGGGTCGCCAGCATCGCGCAGCTCGAGAAAATTGACGCCCTTGACGACCCGCCCGGCCGCGACGTCGAGGCACGGGATCACCCGCGTCGCCACCGTCATATGCGCGCGGCGTGAATCGAACTGACCAGGATGGCGCGGGCGCCGAGTGCGTACAGCTCGTCCATGAGGTGGTTGGTCTCGACCCGCGGCACCATCACGCGCACGGCGACCCAGTCGCTGTCACGCAGCGGAGAGACCGTCGGCGACTCCAGGCCGGGCGTGATCTTCGACGCCGCGTCGACCAGGTTGGCCGGCAGGTCGTAGTCCATGAGCACGTACTGGTGAGCGACCATGACGCCCTGCAGCCGACGGCGCAGGGTGTCGAGCCCGGGGACGTCGGCGTGGGCGGCGATCACGACGGCAGAGGATTCGAGAATCACGGGGCCGAAGATCTCAAGGCCCTGCATCTCGAGCGTGCGGCCGGTCTCGACCACATCGGCCACGGCATCCGCGACGCCCAGGCGGACCGCCGACTCGACGGCGCCATCGAGCCGCACCACCGTCGCCGAGACGCCCTCGCGGTCGAGGAACGCGCTCACGAGCCCGTCGTAGCTGGTCGCCACGCGGACGCCGGCCAGGTCTGTCAACGCGGTGAAACGGCCGATCGGCCCGGCGAAGCGGAACGTCGAGGCGCCGAAGTCGAGTTCGTCGACCTCGACCGCTGCCGAAGCGGAGTCGAGCAGCAGATCGCGGCCCGTGATGCCGACATCGAGTGCCCCCGAACCCACGTACGTGGCGATGTCGCGCGGACGCAGGTAGAAGAACTCGACGTCATTGCGCGCATCGGTGACGATGAGCTCTTTGGGGTCGCGGCGCGTCGCGTAGCCCGCCTCTTGCAGCATCTGCACGGCGGTCTCTGACAACGTGCCCTTGTTCGGCACAGCGATTCGCAACATGGCGGGCTCGGATTTCTGTGGAATGGCAGGTCTGTCGAAAGGCTCAGAGGTGGCGGAACACGTCAGCGGGAGTCAGACCCTTGGCGAGCATGAGGACCTGCAGGTGGTAGAGCAGTTGCGAGATCTCGGCGGCGGTCTCGTCGTCGGACTGGAATTCTGCGGCCATCCAGACCTCGGCGGCCTCTTCGACGATCTT
>JBDTQN010000298.1:0-3286 GCA_039932215.1 Pseudolysinimonas sp.
CCGCTCGACCTCTTTCACGAACCAGGTGCCCTCGGTCTCGCCCTCGGGCACCGGGAAGCGCGGCATGTAGTTCGCGCCCGTCTCGATCGTGTCGAACTCGACCTCGCAGCGCTCGGCGATGAGCAGGGTGTTGTCGCACGCCTCGGGATAGTCCTTGAAGAGGGCCCGCATCTGCGCGGGGGTCTTCAGGTAGAACTCGTTCGAGTCGAACTTGAACCGGTTCGGGTCCGCCAGGGTCGAGCCCGACTGGATAGCGAGCAGCATCTCTTGCGATGTCGCGTCGTGCGCGTGGACGTAGTGGAGGTCGTTGGTGGCCAGCAGCGGAAGGGAGAGCTCGTCGGCGAGACGCAACAGGTCAGACATGACCCGCTTCTCGATGCCGAGCCCGTGGTCCATGATCTCGGCGTAGTAGTTCTCTGCCCCGAAGATGTCGCGAAAGTCGGAGGCCGCTTGCCGAGCCTCGGCGTACTGCCCCAGACGCAGGCGGGTCTGCACCTCGCCGCTCGCGCAACCGGTCGTCGCGATGAGCCCGGACCCGTAGGTCTGCAGCAACTCGCGGTCCATGCGCGGTTTGAAGTAGTAGCCCTCGATGGAGGCGAGGGATGACAGCCGGAACAGGTTGTGCATGCCTGCCGTGTTCTCGGCGAGCAGCGTCATGTGGGTGTAGGCGCCCGAGCCGGAGACGTCGTCTTCGCCCCCGTTGCCCCAGCGGACGCGGGTCTTGTCGGTGCGATGGGTGCCCGGCGTGACATAGGCCTCGGTGCCGATGATCGGCTTGACGCCCGCTTCGGTCGCCTGCTTCCAGAAGTCATAGGCACCGAAGTTGTTGCCGTGGTCGGTCACGGCGATCGCCGGCATGCCCTGCTCGACGACGGCCTTCATGAGGTCGCCGATGCGGGCCGCGCCGTCGAGCATCGAGTATTCGCTGTGGACGTGCAGGTGCACGAAGGAATCTGAGGTCATGGGCGAACCCCAGGATAAGCCGCCGCTAGTCGGCGCGCAGCACGTCCAAGGCGTGTTGGAGGTCTTCGGGGTATCCGGTCTCGAACTCGACCCGCTCGCCGGTGCCGGGATGCCGGAATCCGAGCCGCGCGGCGTGCAGCCACTGCCGGGTCAACCCCACCCGTGCGGCGAGCGTCGGGTCGGCCCCGTAGAGCAGGTCGCCGACGCAGGGGTGCCGCTGCGCCGCCATGTGCACGCGGATCTGGTGCGTGCGACCGGTCTCGAGGTGGATTTCGAGCAGGGTGGCGCTGCGCATCGCCTCGAGGGTGTCGTAGTGGGTGACGCTGTCTTTGCCGTCAGCCGTGACGGCGAACTTCCAGTCGGAGCTCGGGTGGCGTCCGATCGGGGCGTCGATGGTGCCCGAGAACGGATCGGGGTGGCCCTGAACGACCGCGTGATAGATCTTGTCGACCTCGCGATCGTGGAACAGCCGCTTCAGCTCGGTATACGCGCGCTCGCTCTTGGCCACCACCATCAGCCCGCTGGTGCCGACGTCGAGCCGATGGACGATGCCGGCACGCTCGGACGCGCCCGACGTCGAGATGCGGAAACCCGCACCGGCCAGCGCGCCGAGGACGGTCGGACCGTCCCAGCCCGGAGCGGGGTGCGCCGCAACGCCGACCGGCTTGTCGATGACGACCAGGTCGTCGTCGTCGTAGACGATCTCGAAGCCGGGGACCAGGGTGGGAACGATCGTCGGGGGCGACTTCGGCATCCACTCGACCTCGAGCCAGCCGCCCGCGGACAGGCGGTCGGACTTACCGAGCGGGACGGCGTCGAGAGTCGCTCCGCCCCCGTCCAGCACCTCGGCCGCGAAGGTGCGCGAGAAGCCGAGCAGCTTCGCCAGCCCGGCATCGGCGCGCTCCCCCGCCAGGCCGTCGGGCACCGGCAGGCTGCGGCGCTCCACGCTAGGCCTTCTCGGACGGCTTGGACGTCGGGTTGGACGTCGTGCGCACCATGGGAGTGCGAGTGCCGTCGAGTGCGACCCCACGCAGTGACAGCAGGATGAAGAGCCCCATGCTGGCGACGATCGCGATGTCGGCGCCGTTGAAGATGGCAGGGAAGCCCATGACCTGCAAGAAGTCGACCACGTGCCCGATGCCGAATCCCGGCTCGCGGAACAGCCGGTCAGTGACGTTGCCCAGCGCGCCGCCCAGGACCAGGCCGAACATCGTCGCCCATCCGAGTGAGCGGATGCGCGGGGCGAACACCACGATGAACACGACGACGCCCGCGGCCACGATCGACAGGATCCAGGTGAAGCCGCTGGCGAGCGAGAACGCCGCACCGGAGTTGGTGACGTAGTGCAACTGCAGCAGTTCGCCGAGTACATCCACGGTGTCGCCGAGGTCGAGGTTGTGGGTGATCAGGTACTTGGAGCCCTGATCGATCCCGTAGACGGCCACCGCGACGGCCGCGAGCAGCAGGATGGCGCGGACGCTGACGCGCCCGCGTTTCTGCGCCCGATCGGTCGCGGGTGCCTCAGTTGCCCTGGGCAAAGCCCGGGTACGGTGCCGGAGCGGGCGCGTCGGTGGGCTGCGGGAACGCGGAGAAGTCGCTCGACTGCGGACCGTTGTACGCCTGCGGGGCGGCCTGCGGTGCGGCGGCGAACTGCTCTTGCGGCTGCTCGGCGGTCGGGCCTGCGGTGACCGCGGCGGGCTGCTGGGCGGCGGCGGGAGCGCCGGTGGTCAGCGCGTTGGCGGTCTCGAGCTCGCGCAGCTGGCCCTCGATGTAGCCCTTGAGCTTGGTGCGGTAGTCACGCTCGAACGCACGGAGCTCGTCGATCTGGTGCTCGAGGGCGACCCGCTCCTGCTCGAGCGAGCCGAGCTGCACACGCTGAGCCTGCTCGGCCTCGGAGACGACGCGCGCCGCGGCGGCATGACCCTCGGCGATGAGTGCGTCGCGCTTCTCCATGCCCTCGCGCACATGCTCTTCGTGGAGGCGGCGGGCGAGCTGGAGGAGGTTGTTGGTGTTGGCCGGGTCCGACGGGTCGGCCGTCGCGGCCTGAGGCGCGAAGACGGGTTCGGGGGCGGCGACCGGGGCAGGCGCAGCAGCGACCGGGGCAGCGGCAACGGCGCCGCCGGCCTGCAGTTCGTTGATGCGCGCGTCGGTGGCCATCAGACGCTGACGTAGCTCTTCGTTCTCTTGGTTCAGGCGGCGCAGCTCAACGACGACCTCGTCGAGGAAGTCATCGACCTCGTCCTGGTCGTAACCCTCGCGGAACTTGGTCGGGTTGAAACGCTTGTTGACCACGTCTTCCGGTGTCAGGGCCATGACTCACCTC
>JBDTQN010000299.1:0-3279 GCA_039932215.1 Pseudolysinimonas sp.
CGCATCCGCCAGATCGAGTCGAAGACGATGGCCAAGCTGCGCCACCCGTCCCGCTCGCAGTCGCTGCGCGACTACCTCGAGTAGGCCGCCCGTGCGCACCGCGCTGGCCGTCCTCACCGGACGAGCCATCCGCGTGCTCGCGCGCCTGCGCGGCGGCGGCTCGGCCTTGCCGGGCCGTGTCGCGCTGGTGATCGCTCCCCAGTTCTTGCAGCGTGCCGTCGAGCGACTACCGCTGGGTGTCGTCTTCGTGTCGGGATCGAACGGCAAGTCCACGACCACGCAGATGCTCACGGCGGTGCTGCGCGCGCACGACGTGGATGTCTTCACCAATCCCAGCGGAGCGAACCTGCCGCAGGGCATCGCCTCCGCGATCCTGGCCGACGCGCCGCTCGACGGGCGGTTGCGTCACGAGATCGCCGTGCTCGAGGTCGACGAGGCGTTCGGTCCGGGCCTCGCAAGACGTCTGGTTCCGCACAGCGTGTTGCTGATCAACGTGCAGGTCGATCAGTTGAACCGCTTCTACGAACCCGATCGCGTCGTCGGCATGCTGGAATCCTTCGCCGGCGTCGCCACCCGCCACCTGGTGGTGAACGCCGACGACCACAACCTCGTCGATCTCGCACATCGTCTGGCCGACCGCGGCGCCGAACTGAGCGCCTTCGCCCTGGCGCCCGCGCTTCTCGCCCAGTCGTCGTGGCTCGCCCGCGGCGACAACCCGGCCTTGGCGACCGCAGAGCTGGACGCCCACGGGCTGGACGCACAGACGCGGGTGACCGCGGCATCCGGAGCGACCGCCACGATCGAGGTCGACGGCAGCGCCGTTTCCGTCACACTGCCGGCGCGCGGCCTGCACAATGCGGTGGATGCCGCGGCGGCGTTCGCGATGGCACGCGCATTGCTGGGGGAGCGATTCGACCCCGCGGTCGCTGCGCGCGGCCTGGAGGGGCTCGCGACGGTGTTCGGCCGCGGTGAGGTCATCACGACGCCGGATGGCGAAGAGCTTGAGATTTTGATGATGAAGAACCCCCCGAGCCTGCAGGTGAACCTCGACGCGTTGCCCGAGGCGCCCGAGCAGGTGTTCGTGGCGGTCGACGAGGGCACGCCCGACCCGTCGTGGGTGTACGGGTCCGATTTGTCGAAGCTGACCCACGTCGACGTGCTCAGCGGCACGAAATGCTGGCAATTCGCGACGCGGTTCGCCTACGACGACATCGAGGTGCGCGCTGTCGAACCCGAGCTCGGCCCCGCGCTGAAGCGTTTTCTCGAACTCCCGCCGCCTGCGGCGGGGCGCAAGACGCTGGTCGTAAACTACGAGCAGATGATGCTGGTGCGCAAGCAACTCGGCTACCTCGAGCTGGAGGGGGCGCCGTGATCCGCATCATGCACCTGTACCCCCGCGAGCTCGGCATCAACGGCGACGTCGGCAACGTGATGGCGTTGCGACGCCGTGCTCAGTGGCGGTCTGCGGAGGTCGAGGTGGTCGATGTCGGACCCGGCGACGAGCTGCCAGCCGAGGCGGATCTCGTCCACGTCGGGAGCGGCCCCGCGTCGTCGCGTCAGCCGCTGCACGCGGACGTCGCGCGACATGCTGCACGGCTTCGGGACTGGGTCGCCGACGGCGTGCCGTTCGTGGCGATCGCAGCCGGGTGGCAATTGCTCGGCAACGAGGTCACCGAGCTCGACGGCAGCGTCTCGATCGGTGCGGGTGTCTTCCCGTCCTCCTCGACGGTCACGTCGTCGCGGATCGTCGGCGAGGTCGCCGGGGAGTCCGAACTCGGCGAGATCGCCGGTTTCGTCAACTACGGGGCGCACTACGCCATCGAAGGACGAGGGGTGAAGAACTTCGCCCGCCTGACCGTCGGCGGCGACGAGGGGCTCGTCGTCGGACACCTGGTTGCGACGAACCTGCACGGCCCGTTCCTGCCGATGAACCCGGTGTGGGCAGACCACCTGCTCGACGCCGCGGCCCAGCACGCGGGGATCGAACTCGGCGAGCCCGATTCGCGGACGGTGCAGGTGAACGACTACGCGCGGCGGGCGCGGGCGGCGATCCGCGGCCGGCTCTAGTCCTTGTAGATGCGCTCGGCGCGGGTCGATGCCCGCGCCACGATCTCGTCGCCGACGCTGCCCGACCAGGCGGCCCACTCCTCAGCCGTCGGCTCGCCCGCGTCGCCCGAACCGAAAAGGCTCGCGATGTCGCCGATGTGAGCATCACCGTCACCCAGATCGACCTCGAGAGTGTCGACGGTGATGTCGACCACTTCGCGACGTTCGCCTTCGAGCAGCACCCACGCGCCCGATCCGGATGCCCCGAGCACCGATGGCGGCACGCCGTCTGCCGAGCCTGCGGCGATCACCGCACGCCCGTCGACAACCTCGATGACCGGCGCGCGGAAGGTCATGACGGGCTTCAGACCCAGTCCGCGACCGTCGACATCGTCGTACGGCGAGATGCCGTACGCGGCGATCCCGAAACGCACCTGATCGAACCGTGCTTCGGGCTCGCGGATGCCCGCGGAACTGGCCGCGAGGTGCAGGAAAGGCTGCTCGACCCCGAGCCCGGCCGCGACCGCGACCGCCGCCTGGAACTCGGCCAACGCGGCGGCGTCATCCTCGGGGGAGGCGTCGGCGAGGTGCGACCACAGTCCCGCGATCGTCACGTGACCCGCCAGCTCGCTGTCGTGCGCCGACGAGACCAGGGCGGGCCAGTCTTCAGGGCTCGCGCCATTGCGGTGCAGACCGGTGTCGACCTTCAGGTGCACGAGGGCGGGGCGCCCGAGATCGCACGCCGCCGCGACGATCGCGTCGAGTTCTCCCTGCGACGAGACACCGAGCTCGATATCGGCCGTGATCGCGGCGTGAAAATCGGTCTCGCGCCCGTGCAGCCACGCGAATAGCGGGGCATCGACGCCGGCGGCACGCAACTCCAGCGCCGCGGGCACCTCGAGCACGGCGAGTGCCTCGGCACCGCCCGCAAGCGCGGCGCGCGCGAACGGCAGCATGCCGTGCCCGTACGCGTTGGCCTTCACCGCGATCATGCACCGGGCCGGGGCGGCGATCGCCGCGAGCGTTCGCACGTTCTCACGGAACGCGGCGAGGTCGAGGATCAGCGTCGGCCCGGTCATCGCGCGACCCTCTCGATGCGTGCGCCGAGTCCGGCGGTCAGCTGCAGCGGATGCCGCTCGGTCACCGTCGCCCAGTCGTGGGTCGAGGTTGCGCCAGTACCGGGATCGCCGAAGAGCACGGCGTCGCTGCCCAGCTCGGGTGCGTCGTCACCGC
>JBDTQN010000300.1:0-3256 GCA_039932215.1 Pseudolysinimonas sp.
CCTCACGGTTTACCCGCTCGTGCAGCTGGTGATCATCTCGTTCCAGGAATTCGGCCGGGCGCAGATCTTCGGCAGCCCTCCCGCGTGGGTGTGGTTCGAGAACTACGCCGACGTGCTGACCGATCCGACGTTCTGGACGGTGCTGGCGCGCAGCGTCGCGTTCGCGTTGGTCAACGTCATCCTGACCATGCTGCTCGGGGTGCTGGTCGCCCTGCTGATGACCCGGCTGAACCGCGGATTCCGGCTGTTGGTCTCGGCCGGCCTGCTGCTGGCCTGGGCGATGCCGCCGATCACCGCCACCGTTGTCTGGGGTTGGCTGTTCGACACCCGCGCCGGCGTCATCAACTACGTGCTGACCACGGTGTTCGGACTGCCGTTCCAGGGGCACAGCTGGCTGATCGAGCCGCTGAGCTTCTTCTTCGTCGCCACCGTCATCATCACCTGGCAGTCGATCCCGTTCGTCGCGTTCACCACCTTCGCGGGCCTGACGCAGGTGCCCACCGAGATCATGGAGGCCGCCGAGCTCGACGGGTCGACCCGGTTCCAGCGGTTCCGCTTCATCACGTTCCCGTTCATCCGTCCCGTGCTGCTGGTGCTTCTGCTGCTGCAGATCATCTGGGACATGCGCGTCTTCCCCCAGATCAAGGCACTGCAGACCATCGGCGGCATCGCGTCCGAGACCCGCACGATTGGTGTCTACATCTACGACACCTCGATCGCGGGGGGAAACCTCGGCTCCGGTGGAGCGATCGCCGTCATCCTGGTGATCGTCATGCTGGCGCTGTCTGCCTACTACATCCGCAGCACGCTGAGGCAGGACGAGGCATGAGACTCCATACGACGCTCCCGGTGCGCGTGCTGCTGAGCGCGCTCGCGGTGATCGTGTTCGTGCTGTCGGTGTTCCCGGTCTACTGGATGGTGAACTCCTCGCTGCTGCCGACCAGCGCGGTGCAGGATTCGGTTCCGCACTTCTGGCCCGACGAGTTCACCCTGCGCAACTTCGTCACCGTGATCACCGAACCCTCGGGGAGCATCGAGTTCCTACCGGCGCTGGGCACCTCGCTGATCGTCACGATCTCGACCGTGGTGTTCGCCCTGTTCTTCGCGTTCTTCTCTGCGCTCGCGCTGACGCGGTTCCGGTTCCGATCGCGCCGCACCCTGGTGGTGCTTCTGTTGATCGCCCAGATGATCCCCGCCGAGGCGATGATCGTGTCGATCTTCCGGGTGCTCGACGGCTGGCAGCTGCTCAACACGGTCGTCGGCCTGACCCTCGTCTACCTGGCGACGGTGCTGCCGTTCACGATCTGGACGCTGCGCGGATTCGTCGGCGGCATCCCGATCGAGCTCGAAGAGGCCGCCATGGTCGACGGGTGCTCGCGCATGGGCGCCTTCTTCCGGGTGACGCTGCCCCTGCTCGGGCCGGGGCTGACCGCCACCGGCGTGTTCGCCTTCATCCAGGCCTGGAACGAGTTCACCTTCGCGCTGGTCGTCATGAATAAGCCCGACACCCGCACCCTTCCGGTGTGGTTGAACGCGTTCGTGCAGGCGACCCAGGCGACCGACTGGGCCGCGATCATGGCCGGCTCGACCCTCATGGCGATCCCGGTGATCATCTTCTTCCTGCTCGTGCAGGGCCGGATGGCGTCGGGCGTCGCGGCGGGAGCGGTGAAGGGATGACGCGTCGACAGGATCAGGGAGCGGGGGCAGTACTGCTCCCCGGATTCGTGGGGACCGAGTTGCCGGCCTGGCTCGAAGCGCGACTGCGCGACGGGCTCGGCGGGGTGTGCCTGTTCGGCGAGAACATCGTCTCCCGCGCCCAGGTGCGCGCCCTGACCGACGCGATCCGTGCCGCGAACCCGCTGGCGCTCATCGCCATCGACGAAGAGGGCGGAGACGTCACCCGGCTCTACTACGAGACCGGCTCCCCGTACCCGGGGAACGCGCTCCTCGGCCGCATCGACGATCTCGACCTCACGGCTTCGGTCGCGACATCCGTCGCCCGCGAACTGCGGGCGGTCGGGGTGAACCTGAACTTCGCGCCCGATGCCGACATCAACTCCAACCCCGACAACCCGGTGATCGGGGTCCGCAGCTTCGGCACCGATGCCGAGAGCGTGTCGGCGCACGTCTCCGCGTGGGTGGCGGCGCATGAGGCGGAGGGGGTCGCGGTGAGCGCGAAGCACTTCCCCGGTCATGGGGACACGGCGCAGGACTCGCACCTCTCCCTCCCCGTTGTCGACCTGCCGCTTGAGGCACTGCGCGAGCGCGAACTGCGCCCGTTCCTCGCGGCGGCGCAGGCGGGAGCGCGCAGCATCATGACCTCGCACGTGCTGCTTCCGCAGCTCGACCCGATGCAGCCGGCGACGTTCTCCGCAGCGATTCTCGACGGTGTGCTGCGCGGCGACCTCGGGTACGAGGGCGTGATCGTGTCCGATGCGCTCGACATGGTGGGTGCGAGCGGCGAGTTCGGGATTCCGGCAGCGGCCGTGCGCGCGATCGCAGCCGGGTGCGACCTGCTCTGCATCGGCACGCGCAACACCGACGAGCAGCTCGAGGCGATCGGGGCCGCGCTCGACGCGGCCATCGCCGACGGGACGCTGCCGCAGGCACGCCTCGACGACGCCATCGCGCGCGACCGGGCGCTGGCCGAGTCGCTGGCGGCTCCGACGCCGCTCGGCGACCCGGTTCCGTCGTTCGACCTGGACCGCGGGATCGCCGGCTTCGATATCGGCGACGATGTCGTGCTGGAACCCGGCGCCCCCATCCTGACCCTCGAGACGGTCGCGAACATCGCGATCGGGCACGCGCCCTGGGGCCCTGCCGCCGCCGGTGCTGTCACAACGCCGGTGTTCGACGGCGACGTCGTCTCGGTCGTCGGGCCGCTGGTGCTGGTCGGCAAAGACAACCACCGGCACGCCTGGGTGCGCGACACCATCGACGCGGTGCGCGCGCAGAACCCGGCCGTCGTGGTGGTCGACATGGGCTGGCCGTCGCCCGACCGCGCGTACGCCGACATCGCTACGTTCGGAGCCTCGCGCTTCGCCGGCGAAGCGCTGCTGAAGCTCCTGGGGCACCGCTCGTGAACGCCCCGCTGCGCGTGGGCATCGACATCGGCGGCACCAAGACCGATGCCGTCGCGATCGACGTCGATGGCCGCGTGGCGCACCAGCTGCGCCTGCCCACCGGCTTCGGCGACGAGGCGGTGCTCGCGACCGCCGTCGCCGCTGTCGAGGGTCTCGCCCACGCCGCCGGCCAC
>JBDTQN010000301.1:0-3243 GCA_039932215.1 Pseudolysinimonas sp.
ACACCGCGTCGTACTCGAGCCCTTTCGCCGTGTGCAGGGTCATGATCGACACCGATCCGTCATCGTCTTCGATCTCATCGGCCGCCGCGAACAGCGCCACCCCGGTGAGGAAGTCGATCAGCGTGCCGTCGGGGGTGTTGCGCCGGAACTCTTTCGCCTGCGCCACGAGTTCTTCGAGGTTTTCGGCCCGCGCCTCGTCCTGGGCGTCGCCCGAGGCCCGCAACCCTTTGAGGTAGCCGGTCTTGTCGAGCAGGTTCAGCAGGATGTCGCCGGGCGCCGCCGTCGCTGCGGTCTCGGTCGCCGCATCCAGCAGTGTGCTCAGTTCGAGGATCGACCCGGTCAGCTTGGGCCCGAACCCCATGTCGCCGGCGAACGCGAGCGATTCGCGCAGCGACAGCTCGAACCGGTCGGCATGCGCCTGCAGCGCAGCCTCGGTCGCCGGTCCGATGCCGCGCCGGGGCACGTTCATGATGCGCCGCAGGGCCAGGTCGTCGAGGGGGTTGGCCACCTGGATCAGGTAGGCCATCGCATCCTTGATCTCGGCGCGCTCGTAGAACTTGGTGCCGCCGGGGATGCGATACGGGATGCCGGATCGGATGAAGATCTCTTCGAGCGGGCGGGTCTGCGCGTTGGTGCGCACGAACACGGCGACGTCGTCGTAGGTCTCGCCCTTGCCCCGCAGCACCGCGATCTCGTCGGCGACGAACTGCGCCTCATCGTGGCCGGAATACCCGGTGTAGCCGACGATCTTCTCGCCGGACCCCACGGTCGTGAACAGGTTCTTGGCGACACGGTCGAAGTTGTTCGCGATGACCGCGTTGGCGGCGTCGAGGATGTTCTGCGTCGACCGGTAGTTCTGCTCGAGCAGGATCGTCTTCGCATTCGGGAAGTCGCGCTCGAACTCGACGATGTTGCGCATGTCGGCCCCGCGGAACGCGTAGATCGACTGATCGGAGTCACCGACCACGGTCAGCGACGCTCCGGAGATGCCGCCGTCGGCATCCACCCGCATGCGCGTGTCGTCGGGGACGTGCTGCGGCAGGACGGGCTTCACCAGCTCGCGGATCAGGGCGTACTGCGCGTGGTTGGTGTCTTGGTACTCGTCGACGAGCACGTGCCGAAAACGCCGCTGGTAGAGCGCGGCCACCTCGGGGAACGCACGGAACAGGTGCACGGTCTCGCCGATGAGGTCGTCGAAGTCGAGCGCGTTCGCGCGACGCAGGCCCGCGGTGTAGCGCCGGAAGATCTCGAGGAACGCCGCCTCTTTCGGATCATCCATGTTGGCCATGCGCGCGTAGGTGTCGGCGTCTTGCAGTTCGTTCTTGAGGTTCGACATGCGGTTCGCGACCCCGGCGACGGTGAAACCCCAGGTGTCGGCGTCCATCTCGCGCAGGATGCGCTTGATGAGCGCACGCGAGTCGGCGGTGTCGTAGATCGTGAATCCGCCGGTCATGCCCATGACCTCGGCCTGACGCCTCAGGATGCGGACGCACGCCGAGTGGAACGTGCTCACCCACATGCCCTCGGCGGTGCCGACGAGCTGCGCAATGCGTTCGCGCATCTCGGCCGCGGCCTTGTTGGTGAAGGTGATCGCCAAGATCTGGCTGGGCCACGCCTCGCGGCTGTGGATCAGCCCGGCGATGCGCCGGGTCAGCACGCTGGTCTTGCCCGACCCGGCCCCGGCCACGATCAGCAGGGCAGGGCCGCGGTAGAGCACCGCCTCGCGCTGACGCGGATTGAGGTCGCGCAGCAGGTCGTCGTCGAGGTCGGGACTGTCGCCGGTCGGCAGGCCCGGATCGGCGTCGAACCCGTCGAGAACGTAGGTCATGTCGGTGTCGATTGTAGGCGCGACGGCTGACGGCGGCCGGGGTCGCCGCCGCCGCCCCCACCGATCAAATGCAGGAGATTCCACTCTGGGCAACCGCGAGGTCGCTGACTCATTGCGCTCGACGCATCGGCAAGCGCGACATCTCCTGCACATGATCGACGGGTTCCCCGGTGGACACCACTGGCGCTGCCCGACCGATCCCTCGGTGCTGACAGCGGCACGCTCGATCAATGGATGAGATAGCCCGCCTGATCGCGCACGCGGGCGGTCTGATCGCAACCCACGAACTGTACAAGGCGGGTCATGACCGGTCCGACGTCGCCACTGCCGTTCGGACGCGTCGAATACTGCGTGTCCGTCAGGGTTGGTTTGCGACGCCGGGCACGGCAAGCGAGCTGTTGCTGAGTGCTCGTGTGGGCGGCCGGGCAACCTGTCTCACCGGGTTGCGGTTGCACGGCGTATGGAGTCCGTTCGCGCGAGATCTGCACATCGCATGTTCCTCGCACGACGCCCGTCTTCGCTCTCCGCGCGACTCGCGCAAACGACTCGCCGGGTCGGAAGCCGTCCGCGTGCATTGGCGACTGCTACCGACGGACGGCTCGCGCCTCATCCTGGACCCGTTGGAATGCCTTCGTGACGCGCTGTCGTCCTGCATGCCCGTCCGCGATGTCCCGCTCGCGGCTGACTCGGTGTTGTACCTCCATCCCCGACTGCGCTCGCTCTGGCCGGAGTTCATCTGCTCCGTTCCTCAGCTGCACCGACAGGCGCTGCAGCTCGCCGACGGAGTGTGCCAGTCGGGGATCGAAACTCTGATGTGGCTGCATCTCCGGGGCCTGCCCGTGGAGGTTCGGCGGCAGGTGCCCGTGGGGGGTGTCGGCAACGTCGACTTCGTGGTCGGCAACGTCGTCATCGAGGTCGACGGGGAGACGTATCACACCGACCCGCTCCAATTCGAGAACGATCGGCGGCGCGACGCCGTGCTCGCGACGCGAGGGTTCCGCGTGCTGAGATTCAGCTATCGGCACGTGACAGAGCGATGGCCGGAGGTCGCCTCCGCGATTTCGGCGGTGTTGCTTCGCACCTGACTCGATCAAATACAGGACATTTCGACGCCTTGCCACGCGATTGCGCGAAGATCGCACAGGTTCGCCGGCCAGCGACCTGAATCTCCTGCATTTGATCGATTAGAGGCCGTCGCGCGCGGCGACGCCCAGATCCGGATGATCGACGAACACCCCGTCGATCCCGGTGCCGAGGATCAGCGCGAACTCCCGACGCCAGTCGCCCCAGTCGCGCGGGGCCGTTCCGCGCCGGTTGCCGGGCGCGAGAAAGCGGTTCTCGGGGCGCAACGTCCACGTGTACGCGGTCATCCCGGCGTCGTGGACCCGCGCGACCAGGTCGGTGACGCCCACGGT